>DAIQPD010000024.1:0-35874 GCA_036787535.1 Chryseolinea sp. | reverse complement strand
TTGCCTTTTTTTCACTTTAAGCCCTGATGACCAAAATCATCAGGGCTTTTTTTATGGCTATACTTTACGACTCAAAGGAAAGCATTTTGGCATTTGCAGGCAGAGAAGTATCTTTCAAGTTAGAATGAATCTTTTTAACTATTGACACAGAAATCTATTATCATAACGCTAGGATTGCTTCTTGTAGCAACTGGTGGGTATTTTGGCTATAATTATTTCCTCAACAAGTCCACGATTTCACCATGGGATATTGTGCCTAAGGAAACCGTGCTGGTTTACGAAAGTAGTGGATGTGATGAGTGCATGAAGGATTTCCATAATTCGGCAGTAGCCAGTGTGATAAAAGCCGCAGCATTTTCGTCCACTAATGATTCAATTTCTTATTTCTCTGACTTTATATTCTCCTCAAAGCCAGGTGCGCTAATCTCTTTGCATGTTGCGAAGAGTGACGATTTTGATTTTGTATTTTATGTGCCGATAAATCAAAAAAATGAAGATGAATTAAGAACGGGTTTTGATGCATTAAAAGGTAAATCAGAGCAAAAAGTTTCGTTTTCTGAAAGAGAGTACGATGGCGTGAAAATTCAAGAGATGACAAAGGATAAGAAAATATTCTCCTGGTTCATTTTAAAAAATATTTGGGTGGGAAGTTTTACTCCAATTTTGGTGGAAGATGTCATTCGAACATACCAATCCGGAGATAACTTTAAAACAAAACTGGGTGGAGTTCAGCGGCTAGCCAAAATAAAAAATGATGGTGGGAATGTATATGTCAACCTCAATGGTTTCGCTCAATTCATTTCTCTCTTTACAAAAGAATCTCCATCGAAGGTTATTCAGAAATTTGGTCAATCTGCAATGGTTGATGTGAAGCAGGATGAAAATCAAAATTTTATCCTAAATGGCTTTACACAAGACAGTACGTTGCATGCAAATCAGATACTGTCTGTGTTTAAAAATCAAAAGCCTGTTCCTTTTTTGGTTAAAGGATTTGTTTCTAACAGGACTATTCTATTTACGAATTATGGAATTAGTGATGGAGCACTTTTTTTTAAAGACCTAAAATCATTTAATGAAGCCAACCATTTTGCAAAGGATACCCTATCGCAGCTAGCAAAATCATTGAGGATTGATTTAGATAAGTTTAGAAATAATCTTGTTGGAGAAGTAGGTGTAAGTTGGGTTGAATCAAAAAAGCAAAAAACATCTCAAATTGTGATCATTAGTACAAAGAATGAAACACATGATTGGTTGCCAATTTTGAATACGTTGTCTGAGAAACTAAGTATTGATACCATTTTTTATGAAAAGTATTCTGATTATGAAATAAGAGAATTGCCGCTATTTCGGTTCCCTGAAAAGATATTCTCACCACTCATTTCTGGTTTTGATAACACCTACTTTACCCAGGTTGGTAATGTGATTTTATTAGCAGAAGATTTAGATGAATTAAAATTATATCTGGACGATATTGACAAGGAAGAGACCTGGGGAAAATCTGTTTCCCAAAACAAATTTCTTGAAACTACCTTATTGGAATCTAACATTAGTGTTTACATCAATACCAATATTGCATTAAATGTTCTTACAAAATCACTTCAACCTCGCTGGCAGGAGTTTGTTCATCAGAATCAATCGCTACTAAGTAAATTGAATATGGGGGCAATTCAATTTAGCCATCTTAATGATAGTTATTACACTAACATCTCATGGTCTTCAGAGACAACGAAATCAAATAGAAAGACTACTGAACTAGCTTCATCTTCAAAGATTAGAACCAATTTAAATCAAAACATCTCAAAATTTTCTCCAGTTAGAAATTATCAAACCAAAGGAACAGACATACTGGTTCAAGATGATACAAAAGCAGTCCACTTAATTTCTACTGAAGGAAGTGTGTTGTGGACATTGTCATTAGATGACTTTATTCAAGGTGATGTATTGCAAGTGGATTACTTTAATAATGGGAAACTTCAATACCTATTTGCAACTGCTGGACAACTTCATATAGTTGATCGTCTGGGAAAATACGTGGCTCCCTTTCCTATTAAGATTGCTGAGCGAAATATTGAATACCTAAGCGTTGTTGATTATGATCACAGTAAAAAATATCGCTTTTTGATTACTGGCAAATCTGGCAAATTATGGATGTATGATAAGGAGGGTAAGAATCTGGACGGTTGGAATCCGAATGCACTAAAAGGAGAACTATGCACAGCACCTCAACATCACCGAATTCGGGGGAAGGATTATATTGTGATGATTCAACGTGATGGCAATGTCAGTCTGATGAATAGAAGGGGAGAAATGCTTAAGAATTTCCCGATTGATCTAAACGCAAGACCGGAGGGTGGATACTTTTTGGAAACAGGAAAAGGTATATCAGACACCTATTTCGTTGTTGTTTCCCGTGATGGATTCAGGATAAAATTTAATCTTGATGGAAAAATTCAAAGCAGAGAAACTCTTCTGAAAAATAATCCCGAAGCCCGATTTGCTCTGGTAGTTGAGCGTAACGCCAAATCGTATTTGATAGCACGTCAGGAAGCAAAGCGACTTACCTTGTTTGATGATGAATTAAAAGAAAAAATTTCCAATGATTTTATTGGAAACAATGCCGTGTCAATTTCTTATTCTGATTTTGGTGCAGGCAGGACTTACTTAACGCTTACAGATTTGGTTCAGGATTTATCCTTTGTTTACACGCTGCAAGGAAAATCGCTATCAGCCATTCCAATTGAAAGCCATGCTATTTTTGTTACTCCAATGAGTAACGGAAAAATAAATGCATGTACCTTTTTGGATGAAAGTATCACCATTCAACCCCTGTAATAAGGTTACTAATAAAGTGAGACAGTATTAAAACAAAATAAATCAATTTTATATGAGACGAATTTATGGTTATGTCTTTTCAGCTACTCTGATGCTTTTTTCTGTAACAAGCGGATTAGCACAGGTACAAGTTCACATTGGAGCTACAACCGCTGTAAATGCAACATTTGTTTTAGACAAAGGCTTATCTGAGGATCCCCGATACAATTCTAAAATGACGTACAACACGGCACCCATTGGTTTTAACTTCGGTGTTGATTTCACAAATAAATTTGGACTTTCTCTTGAATCGATCTTATCAAACCAAGGCCAGATTTATGAAGTAATTAATGCGGCAAAACAAATTTCGGGTGAACGCAAAATTGATTTAACCTATATGAACTTACCGTTACTCGTTCGATTTATGAGCGGTGGAAATGGTGCAGCGAGAGCAAACTTTAATATCGGACCTCAAATGTCATTCCTCACTCAGGCTACAGAAACGATGCAGGCTCAGGCTGGAGATTACACCATTCCAAATGATCCGGATTTTGTTATCCCTGACGGTGCAACAGATAATGGTGACGGTTCGTACAACATTCCCGAGAGTGTTGGTACGCCTGAAAATCCCGTAGAAATTTATTCAAAAGCCGGAGATGATTTTAAGAACACTGAATTTCAAATTGCTGCTGCTTTTGGATTGGATATTGACATTGCAAAACATTTGTATTTAACAACTCAAATAAGAGCAAACTATAGTCTGACCGACATGAAGAATGGCGATGCTTGGGAAACAATAATAAGTGGAAAGCCTCAGGATATTTTAAGTCAGCGCGCTAACTTACTAGTAGGTATTCAACTGGGTTTGCATTACACATTTGGTGTTACCCGATCTTTTAAATTCAAAAATTAGGAATACAGGTTGTTAAAAAAAAGCCACAGATTCATTGATTTGATTCGTGAATTTGTGGCTTTTTCATTGGATCATAGTGATCAAAATGTTGTGTAAAAATATTTTTTAGGTTATCAATCTAAGTAAAATAAGAACCGATTGGGTCGATCAGTCCATCTGCTTGTCAATTAACCTTTAACCATTAACGGATAACCGATCTAGAAATCAGGACAAGGTATAATCAGTTTATCTCTTGGTGGTTTGCGCGGGTCGCGTATTGGCCAGGTGTAGGTTAAACTAATTTCGTGGGCACCGCCACTACCTATACCAAGTTTTGATATCGTATAATCGTAACTATAACCAATGTTCAAGGCGTCTTTTGCACCGAGCTTTGTAAAGCCAAGCATCAGCACAATCGATTCGTTGTTAACCACATCACCAACATTTTTAAAGGGAATACCTCTATACCAAGTGCCTAGCACAATGGGTTCGAAAGTGAAATACATTCCGACATCCAACTGATCAAATTTTCCCTGGTGACGATATTGAACCGCTGGTGAAAAGCTGCGCTCTGATTTTCGTGCGTAAACTCCACTGCCCACTACACCGGGTTTGAATTTGAATTTAAATCCACCATGAACGGAATATTTTCTAGGCAGCGGGCTCTTCTCTCCAATAAGACTTTGATTGGGTTCTGTAAGATGCCATGCCGATACGCCAAGCCAGGCATTCTTGGTGAAGAAAACACCACCAAAAGAAAGATCCACAAATGTTTTGCTCGAATAGGTATTAAAGGTTTCAGCCGTTGGTTGATCGAGAAACTGACCTGTGTCATCATTGAACTGATCACCAAACGTAAGTTTATCAAAATTAATATCGCGGTTAAAAAGTGCCACTTGTATTCCAGGACGGAAACCGAGATTCTTTGTTATTTCTAATTCGTATGAATATTGCAATCCTACACTCAGTGAACGCAGACCTGCTAATCCTTCACTGTCACGGGTTAAGATCATCCCTACACCGCTGCGCTTATCTTCAATAAACACATCAGCATAAAGCGACATGGAAGTAAAATTAGCATCGATTGCAGGCCACTGGTTTCTATAATTTAAACCTGCTCTAGCCTGGCCCGAGGCACCTGTCAAGGCCGGATTTAAATACAATGGAGCAGCATAAAACTGTGAAAATTGCGGGTCTTGTGCAGTTACCGCACCTTCTAACACAAGCATTAACACACACGTAAGAATGACTATCTTATACATCAAGGTAATTGGATTTGAAGTCGACATATTAGGCAAAGTAAAGAAAGTTAATTGTTAATCGTTAATTCTGAAAGGTTAATTGGTTTGAATGATAATACGATTAACCATTAACTATTCACTTTTAACCTCTACTCGAACGTAAATTTTAGGCAAATTGTATACTTTATAAGAACTTAGGCGTTTTAGGTTTGTTCCAATAAAAGCCATTGGGTAAGTTGAACACGATTAGAAAATGAAGATGCATAAAGAACGTATTTTTTTGAAGTGTATTTTGTTGTTGCTGATGGTGTTACCTGTTGTTGCACAGGCACAAGACTTTTCGCAATACAATTGGTATTTTGGAAGTTCCAATCAGGCTATTCGATTTAGTCGTTCCGACAATTCTGCCAATCAAATTAATTTTGTTCCTAATCCCGCACCTTTAGGTATTGGCGGAAGCGCAGTGGCTTCCAGTAAACTAAACGGTGATCTGTTATTTTATACCGATGGCGCAAATGTATTTGACATAACCAATACCCGAATGCTTAATGGATTCGGCTTATCCGGAAATGTAAATGCAAATCAACCAGCAGCTATTGCAAAAGTACCCGGACAGGTAAATCAGTATTACATTTTTACTAATAGCGCGAACTTTACAACAGGTGGAAATATTTCTTTTTCAATTGTTGACATGTCATTGAATGGAAATTCAATTGCACCAGCGCCTCCTTCTGGTGATGTAATCAATCCTAAAAATACAGTGGCAATAGCCGCAAGATCAGAAGCCATGATCACCATTCCTCACGCAAATGGTGAAGACTTTTGGCTCATAACACACGCCAATGGATCACCCGATTTTGCAGTATTACTTTTTACTTCCACAGGACTTACCACAACAACAACCTTTACTGGATTAGGTCTTATTCAAGTGGCCGCTAATTTTTCATATCATGAAGGGACAGGGCAAATAGCAGTATCACCTCAGGAAATAACACGTGATGTCGAGATTTTTGATTTCGATAATGCCACAGGTATTTTAGGTTTGAATCAGCGCATTGCAAATTCTGGGTTGGCAACCATAGCCGGAGGCCAGGCAATTTACGATACCGAGTTTAGCAGCAGTGGTCAGTACTTATACCTATCCGTTCATGGCGATGTGGGGCCACCAGTCATTCAAGCTAATGTTCTTCAATACGATTTATTTAATCCGACTACCTCACTTACCTCTGTTCTTCCTGCGGTCCCACCAATCTCCAGAAGTTATGGTTTACAAATGGCGCCTGATAGTGCCATCTATCATCTCTATCAACAAACCGCAGGCGGCCCTTTCTTTGTTGGAAAATTAACAAACAGTGATACCATCCCCACAGAAGTAATTTATACTCCACAGGCATTTACTGGAAATATAAATTTTGGCGGAAAACAATTTCCTTCTTTCGCGCCTTCAGATACAACAGGGATAAACATTTCTATACCACCTGTTACGGCTTGTGCGAATACGCCCGTTACTTTTTATCCTACCGTTACTCCGGGTGCAGATAGTTTAGTGTGGGACTTTGGTGATGGAGCAGGGGGAGTAGGTTGGAGCCCGGTACATACTTACACTGATGCCACAGGATCTCCTTTTACAGTATCGGTAACAGCTTTCTTGAATGGTCAGTCAATCTCAAATACAACTACTGCAACCATCTCACAATTTGATTTGCAGCTTTCATTGGTTTCGGATACAACGGCTTGTATTTGTGAATATAAAATGCCTTATGGAACAGAATGTACAGGCGCACCATTTCAAGTTACGGCTACCGAACAAGGTGGATCAGGAACTACTTATCAGTGGTTTGGACCAAGTGGTTTATTGGCTGGGCAAACCTCATTAACAGTTACTCCTGATTCAGCAGGTTATTATTATGTTGTTGCAACGGAAGGGCTTTGCACAACACATGCTGGTGTAAATATTAAAACGTACGATTCGCTAGATCAGCGTGCTAACATTTGGTACTTCGGACAAAATGCGGGAATTGACTTTAATCCACTACCGGAAGATCCTGCTGTGGCAATCTCTAACCCGGTAATGGATACCCCTGAGGGAACATCTACCATTAGTGATCGAAACGGACAAGTAATTTTCTTTACCGATGGTGATAAAGTTTGGAATCGATCGTTTACAGAAATTGCCACTGGTATTGGTGGCAACAACAGTTCAACACAGTCGGCATTAATTGTCCCGTTTCCGGGAGATGAAACTCTTTATTACATTTTTACCACAACCGCGATTGATGGTATACCAGCTGCCTATGATTTGAGGTATTCTGTTTTCGATTTGACAATGAATGGAGGAACCGGTGGCATGGTAAATCCTGTGGGCACCTTATTATTTACAAAAAGCACCGAGCGCATTACCAGCAATGGCAATTGGTTAATTGCGCATGAGTTTGGAAATAATTCTTTTCGTGCATATCCATTAACTGCACAAGGCATAGGTAATCCTGTGATATCAAGCATTGGTTCTGATCATGTATTTACACCGGTGCAAAACGGCCAGGGGTATATGGAGTTTGGTGGACAAGGTAATCTTGCTGTTGCGTTATCAACACCTGGAGTATCGAACTTGGTAGAGATTTTTGATTTTACAGATTCGAGTGGGGTGTTTTCTAACTACCGTGTGGCTGATTTAAATATACCAGCAGGGCAAGTATATGGCCTTGAGTTTAGCGGATCAAAATTATTAACAACCTGGAATGATGGTACTGATTCAAAGATTGTAGAATTCTTCTTCAATGCAGGTGATACTGTTTATTCTGTTAAACAGCCACCTATTGACGTACCTGGTCAACAAATTGGTGCAATACAAACCGGGCCTGATGGATCGGTATATGTAGCTGTAGAGGGAGCGAGTTCGCTATTGACAATTCAAGTTCAGCCTGATACAACATTAGCATCTACTTTTACATTAAATGGTTTTCCATTGGTAGGCGGAACAACAAGTCATTTAGGCTTACCAAACTTTGTACAGACCTTAGCGAACCCTGCACAAACACCCGGCATTAATTTTACAGGAGTTTGTCAAGGATCTCCAACGGATTTTACAGCGAGTGGAAAAGATTCAAACATCGACATATTTGACTGGGTTTTTGGCGATGGGATTACCCTTAACGATGGTGGGCCGCAGGTATCACACACTTACCCATCAGTTCCAATGACGGTAACCTATGACGTTACACTTACTGTTCGTAATAAATGCGAAGATCCTGTTGCGGTTTTTACCAGACAAGTAACGATCTCACCTCCACCAGCAGCGCCAACATTTTTGAAGCCAGGTGACTCCCCTGTTCTATGTGCCAGTACATTGATCTTAGAAGCTACGCCTGCTACCAATCCCGATCTTGCAAATCTTAATTTTGCATGGACCATTAATGGAGCAGCAACAGGAACTACAACACGTGAGATTACCGTAAATCAACAATCTATTTTTGGAGTAACGATAACCGATAATCTTGGATGTTCTTCAAATGGCCAGTTGTTAATTGCAGATAACAGACCACAATTAAATCTTCCTCCAAACACAGATGTTTGTCAGAATATAGTTTTGCCATTACTTGATGCGCAAAATCCAACACTCGGGACAACATATGCATGGACAATAAGAACGGGTGGAGTAACTTCACCAGCAGGAACTATACAACAACAATCTGTTGATACTTCTGTTCCTGGAGTATTTGAATATGAAGTTACCGTAACCAGTCCTGGTCCGTTTGGTTGTAACGCAAAAGATTCCACCATTTTTAATGTAATACAAGCGCCTGATATTGCAAATCTGGTTGCTAACAATACATCATCTTGTGTTCTTGATGATGGAAGTATTCAATTTGATATTACTGGCCCAGCCAATGGACTTTACACTTACTTTATTTCAGGGCCTCTAGCTACCTCAGCAACTGATCAAGTTTTAGGACCAGTTAATTTTCCAAATCTTGCTGCCGGCAATTATGGAATTACCTTACAAGATCAGGTTTCATTCTGTTTTGATATTGACGTGGCTACCATAAATGATCCTGCCTTTACGATTACGTCAATGGTGCAGCAAACAAATTGTGATCCGATTGTTCTACGTGTTTTTCATACTGCTGTAACCGCTCCGATTACCTACCGAGTTATAGATGTAGCTACTTCTTTGGAAGTCATCCCATCAACAGCGGCAACGGCAGTTTCATTTGATATTGTGCCAGGGCTTCCACCAGGTGACTATAGTGTTGAGGTGTCTTCAGGAGGTTGTGTATTCTCATTGCAACAAACTCTAATTTCAAATCCGATTGCTGCTGTGAATTTTGATCTTAGTGATATTTGTAATGGGAATTTGACAGCAGTTTCTATTCCTGCTGCCACAACATTTGATTGGTCAGCTTCCCAGGTTGGAAGCTTAGTTACTCCGGGGTCAACTTTAGGAACAGTAGCACTTAATGCAGGTACATGGAACATAACGGTAATAGGTAATGGCGTGCCCCCAGGAAATTGCCCAGGAACATTCACAGATATTATTACTTTTGAAAACTTTACAGCAACACTTACTCAAGGTGATGCATGTCAGGAGCAAGTTTTGCTATCAGCTACACCAACAGGGAACTTTACATATCAATGGACCCGTAACGGAACTGACTTTCTTGCGGGGAATTTCCATACTGCAAGCATTGCAGATAACGATGCATTATTTGCCTTTACCGCTACTAGCGGATTAACAGGTTGTGAGTTTGTGTCACCACCGCTACAAGTTAAAGTTGATGGTTTATTAGATGCATTCTTAACGACCGAGCCACCATGTGAAGGAACTCCATTTACAATAACAGCTACTCCAAGCCGTCCGGCAGGGTTCACAACACAATGGACTTATACAGCATCAAACCAGCCAACAACAAATTTGCCTGATACCGATTTGGATACAGAAGGTAATGCCAGTGGAAATTATGCCGTAACATTAACATCAACCAATATTGCTGCATGTACGGCCACTGCCGATCTCGATATTATTGTCAATCCACTGACGCCAGGCTTACTTAATGAAAATGCATTTATTTGTCCGGAAGGCACAGACGATGTGAACCATGTAGTGCTTGATCCGGGTGCTAATTTCTTAAGCTATAATTGGTTTAAGGAGCAAATACCACTTAACATAACAGACCCAACTTTAGATGTTTCTGAAATTGGTAACTATTCGGTTGAACTTGAAAATCAATTCGGTTGCTTCAGCACAGATCAAACCGTAGTCTTTGAAGAATGTGATCCGGTAATTGTTGGGCCTACTGCTTTCAGACCTACGAGTACTTTGCAAGGTCAGGGAGGAGATTTGGTAAATCAAACCTTCAAACTCTTTACCTTCTTTATTTCCGATGATGACTTTCAAGTCTACATTTTCAATCGCTGGGGCGAAATGATTTATGAAACCAGCCAACGCGACTTCCGATGGAATGGAGGATATAACAACGATGCAGGAAAGCAACTTCCACCAGGCACGTATTCGTATGTAGTGCGATACAAAAGCTCCTACAGACCAGAGGAAGGAATTCAGGAGAAAAGGGGTGGGGTGGTGCTGCTTCGGTAACACGTTTTAACCGCAGAGGACGCGGAGTTCGCAGAGAAATATTTATTTCAAGTTTATATCTCTGCGAACTCCGCGTCCTCTGCGGTAAAGAACCGATTCGGTTTCCTGGTTTGTTAAAATTCACGTCTGCCTCTTTCGTATTCACAACTTTTTTTCATCTTTGTTATAGCTTGTTAACAGGCTATCACTTTTACGCCTATGATTTCCGTCATTTAATTATTGGTTACGTACCAATTCAATTCTGAACCCAACATAATTGGGTCTCCCGTTTACCTATTCCAAATTCATGTAATCATAAAGTTTGATTGAAACTGGTAATTACCTTCATGACCTCAATTCTGGAATAACAGTAAGCTTAAACACTTTCACACTCCAACACTTCAACATTTTAAAAAAATGGAATCTCAAACAAAATCATCCTCTATATTTTCTTTATTTAAACAAGCCATCCGTGGCGATCAACAGGACTTTACGGAAGGCAGTATCGACCGCGCAATATTTCTATTATCAGTACCCATGGTTCTTGAAATGGCCATGGAAGCTCTCTTTGCTGTTGTAGATGTATTTTATGTTAGTCGCTTGCACGATAATGATGCACTCGCTACGGTTACGTTAACCGAGTCTATTCTCACATTAGTCTATTCTCTGGCCATGGGGCTAAGCATGGGTGCAACAGCAATGGTTGCCCGAAGAGTAGGCGAGAAGGATGAAAAGGCTGCCGGAGTTGCAGCTGTTCAATCGCTTTATATTGGTCTTGCCATTTCATTAATGGTCACTTTCGTGGGAATATTTTTCACGAAAGACTTATTGCGTTTGATGGGCTCGAACCAAAATATTATTGATAACTGTTCGAGTTATACTTCCTGGATGCTCACGGGTAACATAACCATTGTGATGTTGTTTCTGATCAATGGAATATTTCGTGGAGCAGGAGATGCCTCACTGGCCATGCGGGCACTTATCATTTCAAATGGTTTGAACATCATTCTTGATCCCATTTTTATTTTCGGATTTGGACCAGTACCGGCATTTGGTATTGAAGGTGCGGCCATTGCTACCAACATCGGGCGTGGTGTAGGTGTAACCTATCAAGTGTATCATTTAGTAAAAGGGAAAGGCTTGATAAAAATTCATGCTGATAATTTTTTAGTGAAGTGGAACATCATCGCTAATCTTCTCAAAGTATCAGCCGGAGGAACGGGTCAGTTTTTAATTGGCTCGGCCAGCTGGATTTTTTTAGTGCGTATCATGTCTTCCTTTGGAAGTGTTGCTCTTGCGGGTTATTCAATAGGTATTCGGGTAATCATCTTTGCTATTCTTCCGGCATGGGGAATGGCCAATGCAGCGGCTACATTAGTAGGACAAAATTTAGGAGCTGGTAAACCTGATCGTGCAGAGAAATCAGTTTGGCGTACTGGTTTTTTCAATATGATATTTCTGGCAGGTATTACCGTTTTGTTTATGGTTATGGCCGGATCTATTATTGGATTGTTTACCGATGACGAAGCTGTACTTCTAAATGGAACACGCTGTTTACAAATTGTAAGCATCGGTTATATTTTCTACGCGTATGGAATGGTGGTAAGTCAATCGTTCAATGGCGCGGGAGACACGCTTACACCTACCTTATTGAGCTTTGTTGGCTTCTGGTTATTTCAAATACCTTTCGCGTATTTCGTAGCAAAGACATTGGAGGTCGGCCCGAATGGAGTTTACATTGCTATTGTTGCCGCTGAATCGGCTATGGCCATTGCGGCTATTCTGTTATTCAGAAGAGGGAAGTGGAAGACGATTAAGATTTAAGTTGAAACTATAGTGAACGGTAATCAGTAAACAGTAATCGGTAAGGATATCAAAGTTTACTGATTACCGTTTACCGATTGTGTAGTCATCGCTTTCGTTCCGTTATCATTCTTCTTAATCTCCCATCTGCGCACGATGAAGAAAAGACTAAGCAACACGGCTACAATCAAAAAATAAATAAACACACGAGTGACGCGTTTTATTTTTTTGTCACGTTCATGAATGGCCATGAGCTCTCCGTAGTTCCGGTGTTGAGCAATTCGCCCGGAACTTAGTCGTTGTCTCCTTAGCCGTATATCATTCCTTCCCATCGTACTTGATACGTAAGTTAAAATTTTTGCGCAAGCGATCAATCGCTCTGTACGTGCGCATTTTTGCTCCACTTTCGGTGATGTCGAGAATGAAAGCAATTTCTTTAAAATCTTTGTCTTCAAAGAACCGAAGTTCCAAAACCTGCAGCATTTCTGTAGGAAGTTCTTTAAGGTAGGTCAACATGCGCTGAATCAATTCTTCATCCCAGCCTTCGTTTGTCTGCTCCATCAACTCGCGAACGCGCAACTCTTCAATGCTAAATACTTTTATCTTTTTCTGCTTGCGATAATGTTTGTTTACTTCATTGCTGGCGATCTTGTATAACCAGGCTGAAAATGGAACACCCCGAAACTGGTAACGGCCTACATTTTTAAGAGCACTTAAAAAGGTCTGTGAGCAAAGGTCTGCGGTAAGATCTTCATCATCTGTTTGACGATAAATAAACCGGAAGATGCGATCGTAGTATTTCTCATAGAGTTCGCCAAAAGCCGATGAGTCTTTCTTTGATCGTTCGAGTATTTCATACTCCTGCTGTATTTCAGCTTCCGACATGCGTTCCAGGTTACAGGGCTATAATGCGAAATCTGTTTTTAGTCACAGTGTAGTTAATGGTTAAAAGTTAATTGTTAATAGTAAATCCGCAAGGCAGTTAATAGTTAAAGGTTAATTGTTAATAGAAAACCCTTAATGCAGATGCTGACTTGTTGCTCACGACCATTAACCATTAACGGATAACTGATAACTTAAAACTCAGCATTACCCGGAAAGCGCGGATACGCTATAACATCTCTAATATTGGTCATGCCACTTACAAATTGAATCAGGCGTTCGAAACCTAAACCGAAACCACTGTGTGGTGCCGATCCAAATTTTCTAAGTTCAAGATACCACCACAAATCTTTTTCAGGTAAATGCAATTCATGAACGCGTTTCATTATTCTATCGTAACGCTCTTCGCGTTGAGAGCCACCGATGATTTCACCAATACCCGGAAAGAGAACATCCATCGCAGCAACGGTTTTACCGTCTTCATTTTGGCGCATGTAAAATGCTTTGATGCCCGCAGGATAGTTATACAGGATAACCGGCTTCTTAAAATGTTTTTCAACCAGGTAACGCTCATGTTCCGATTGGAGATCAGCACCCCACTCTTCGATGAGGTATTGAAATTTCTTTTTCTTGTTGGGATTTGAATTCTTTAAGATGTCAATGGCTTCAGTATATGAAAGTCGTTGAAAATCATTTTCAGCAACAAACTTTAATCGATCTAATAATCCAAGTTCACTTCGCTGTTCCTGAGGTTTGGTTTGTTCTTCGTCAAGCGCGCGCTTGTTCAGGAACTCAAGATCTTCAACGCAATTCTCTAAGGCGTATCGTACCAGGTATTGAAGAAATTCTTGCGCAAGCTGCATGTTGTCATTGATGTCATAGAATGCCATCTCTGGTTCAATCATCCAGAATTCCGCAAGGTGACGAGAGGTATTTGAATTCTCTGCACGAAACGTAGGTCCGAAGGTGTAAATCTCTCCCAATGCCAGCGCATAGGTTTCGCCTTCCAACTGACCTGAAACGGTGAGGTTTGTTTCCTTTCCGAAGAAATCTTCTTTGTAGTTGATTTCGCCTGTCTCTGTAAGAGGAGGATTTTTTGGATCTAAGGTTGATACCCGAAACATCTCTCCAGCACCTTCAGCATCTGAACCGGTTATGATTGGAGTATGGATGTAAAAGAATCCTTTATCGTTAAAGAATTTATGGACAGCAAAAGCCATAGCATGTCTCACCCGCATTACTGCGCTAAAGGTATTGGTGCGTGAGCGCAAGTGTGCGATCTCCCGCAGGAATTCAAGCGAATGCTTCTTAGGCTGAAGTGGAAACTTTTCAGCGTCACTATCGCCCAATATTTCAAACGACTTTACTTTTAGCTCGACCAATTGTCCTTTTGCTGGAGATGGAATAAGTTCTCCGGTAACGGAAACGCAGGCTCCTGTTGTTATGCGTTTTAAGAGTGCTTCATCTGTGTTAGCAAAATCAACGACTGCCTGAATATTTTGTATTGTCGATCCATCATTAAGGGCAATGAATTGGTTATTTCGAAAGGTACGTACCCAGCCACTTGCTGTAACTATTTGTCCTTCAGGCTTGGTTTGAAGCAATTCTTTGATCTTCGTCCTTTTCATCTCGTAATCAGTTAATGGTTAATGGTTAATGGTTAATGGTTATCGGTTAATCGTGGAACTTGATGTTGATGTGTTCCTATTAACTTTTAACTATTAACCGATAACCGCTCCCTGAGCGAGCGCAAAAAACGAAAAATATCAGGTCATTTCATAGCTTAAATTGATCTTGATGCCCCTCGAAAAGTAAAGTTGGCATAAAAACTGGTCGCTCGACTGTTGACTATTTTTTTAACTTTGTCCTTTAAACTAAAAGTAAATTCTCCATGCAAAAGCTTGGCTTAAGCCAGAACCTTCAGCAAAAGTTATCACCTCAGCAGATTCAGTTCATAAAGCTGTTGCAGGTGCCTACTGCCGAGCTTGAATCGCGAATTGAAGAGGAGATGGAAATCAACCCTGCTTTGGAAGAAGGCGAGGATCAGGAGAAACCAGAGGAGAGTAACGATGAAAGCGAATCGCCTGAATCGGAAATTCAAGACAGTGCTTCAAGCGATAATGATGGTGAGGGCGATGTTGACCTAAAAGATTATTTAGGCGAGGAGGATTACAGTGGGTACAAAATGCAGGGCGATGGAGATGATGGTGAAGATCGTGAAATGCCTATCCCCATGTCGTCTTCTCTGCACGAGCTGTTGATGGATCAATTGGAATTTTTAGGACTTAACGAAAAAGAGTACGCCATCGGAAAGCAATTGGTAGGTAGTATTGAAAGTGATGGATACATAAGAAGAGACCTCGATGCGATTACGAATGACATGGCTTTTTCGCAAGGCATTGACACAACCGAGCAAGAGGTAGAAGCGGTATTAAAAAAAATACAAACATTCGATCCGGCAGGTATCGCTGCAAGAACCTTGCAAGAATGTTTGCTTCTTCAACTCGAACGCATGGATAATGGTCATGATATTGATGTGGCAGTTGCCATAAAAATCATCACTGATTGTTATGATGAGTTTACGAAAAAGCATTATCAGAAAATTCAAAAGAAGCTCGACACGGAAGACGAAGATTTTGTGCGCGATGCTATGGAACTGATTGTAAAATTAAATCCAAAGCCAGGCGGAGGTAGTGTTGGTTCGCAAGGCGCTAAAAACCAATATATCATTCCGGATTATATTCTTACAAATAATAATGGCAAGCTTGAACTTGCTTTGAACAGTCGCAATGCGCCTGAGCTTCGCGTAAGCCGTTCATACATTGATATGTTTAAAGCCTACGACAAGGGCAATAAAAAAGATAAGAAGTTAAAAGAGGCCGTTACGTTTGTTAAACAAAAGTTGGATGCGGCAAAATGGTTTATCGATGCGATAAAGCAACGTCAGCAAACGTTGTTGAGAACCATGAGTGCTATTATAGAATTCCAGAATGATTTCTTTCAGGAAGGTGATGAGACTAAGCTTAAACCTATGATCTTGAAAGATATTGCTGGCATGATCAACATGGATATTTCTACCGTGTCGAGAGTGGCGAGCAGCAAAGCTGTACAGACTGATTTTGGAATTTTTCCATTGAAACATTTTTTCTCTGAAGGTATTGCAACGGATTCTGGCGAAGAGGTAAGTAGTCGCGAAGTAAAGCAGATCATTAAAGACATCATTGAAAGCGAAGATAAAGACAAGCCTTTTTCAGATGATAAGCTGGAAACCATCTTGAATGAAAAGGGCTACAACATTGCAAGACGAACGGTGGCAAAGTATCGTGAGCAGCTTAATATTCCAGTGGCCAGATTAAGAAAAGAATTGTAAGGTGAACCTACTGGCTCGAATTGTATCCTTTGTATTTCATCCGTTGTTATTAGCAACCTATTTATTCGCACTTTTTATTTTTTTGTTTCCAGCTGCACTTGAGCCCATAGGTTCAAACGGACATCTCACATTTTTACTTCTTATATTTTGTGTAACCTTTCTATTGCCTGCATTAAATGTTGGAATGTTTAAAATGATGGGCACAATTAAATCGTTGGAGATGAAAGAGAAACGCGAGCGTATTCTTCCATTCATTTTCATATCAGTACTTTACATTGCCATTACCTATTTGTTTTATACCAGGCCGCGCATTGGGTTTGACGATAATCTATTCAAGTTCATGCTGATCATTGATGCGCTTGTGTTGATTGCTACGCTGACTACATTTTTTTATAAAATCAGTGTGCATAGTTTGGCGGCATGGGGCATGATTGGCATCTTGATTCCATTGAATAAAGTCCTTGAAGACAACACTTTGTTTTACCCGACATTGATTGCAATTGTTTTTACAGGAGTAGTAATGTCGGCACGCTTAAAATTAAACGCTCACACACCACGTGAAGTAATGGTGGGGGGTATGCTTGGTTTTGCAACCAGCTTCGCTGGAATGATAATTTTATTTTGAAGTTAGGACCTTTGTGAAACTTCGAGCCTTTGTGTCTTTGGGGTGGAAATTTGAAGGGACACTTTTTCCATAAAGACACCAAGCCACAAAGAATTAGGAATTCTAGAAATTAATTTCAACATCATGAGTTACACTTTTCTGAAATACAATCTTGATAATGGTGTTGCAACCATTGCATTAAATCGTCCTATTGTTTATAATGCATTGAATGATGAAATTACCTATGAGCTTCAGGATGCTTTGAAAGTTGTTTCGAAAGATGATGCTGTGCGTGTTGTTGTGTTAACCGGAGAGGGTAAAGCATTTTGTTCTGGTCAGGACTTAAAGGCTGGCTCTGCTGATCAGAAAAGATCTTTTATGGATTCGCTCACCAAGCGCTACAACCCAATAATTCGCGCCATGCGAAATTTACCAAAGCCTATTATTTGTCGCTTGAATGGTGTAGCCGCAGGAGCAGGATGTTCCATTGCACTCGCATGTGACATTATAGTAGCATCTGAAGAAGCGACATTGATAGAAGTATTCATAAACATCGGACTCGTTCCAGATTCTGGTTCTTCTTACTTTTTACCTCGCCTTGTGGGAATGGCAAAAGCTTTTGAATTGTGCAGCATGGGCTCGCGCGTAAAAGCAAAAGAAGCGGAGGCATTGGGACTGATAACGAAAGCTGTTGCTGCTGACCAGTTGGATGAAGCTGTTAAAGGATACACCGACTACTTCGCGAACGCACCAACAAAATCTGTTGGACTGATTAAAAAAATGTTGAACAAAGCAGCAACCTCTACCTTAGAAGAAATGCTCGACTATGAAGCATACTGTCAGGAAATAGCAGGAAGTTCTGCTGATTATAAAGAAGGTGTAACTGCTTTCTTAGAAAAACGAAAGCCCAAGTTTATTGGTAAATAGTAATGGGGTTTTTAGAAAGTAACGTCATTGCGAACCCGTCTCGGGTGAAGCAATCTCCGAACTACAACTTGCGCACTTCATAGGGTGGGGATTGCTTCGTCAGCATGTTCAGCGAAACGCTTCACGCTTCCTCGCAATGACGCGCAACTTTTTTTAAAACAACTCTTTAGCAATTCTATAAATCGGATCGGATTTACCCATTGAATAGAAATGAAGAGTGGGCACTCCTCTCTTAATAAGTTCTTTTGATTGCTGGATGCACCATTGAATTCCAACTTCTTTCAACGCAATATTATCTTTGCATTTCTCTGCTTCTTCCGAAAGTTCTTCTGGAATGTCAATGTGAAATGTTTTCGGTAACACCGTTAATTGTCCTTTGCCCGTTAGCGGTTTGATCCCTGGTATAATGGGTACTGTAATTCCCGCTTCACGACATTTATCAACAAAATCAAAATACTTTTTATTATCGAAGAACATTTGGGTAACAATGTATTCTGCACCCATGTCCACTTTAAGTTTTAAATATTTAATATCCGCCTTCAGGTTAGGAGCATTGAAGTGTTTTTCCGGATAGCCGGCCACGCCAATACAAAAATCAGTAGGAGATGGAGTATGTAATTCATCATCAATGTAGATCCCATTGTTCAACTTCACCACCTGATCTAATAGTTCAGAGGCATATTTATGTCCATCGGGTTCAGCAACAAATTTTGATTCGCTTTTAATAGCATCACCCTGAAGTACCAATACATTATCTACGCCAAGGAAGTTAAGGTCGATCAATGCATTCTCAGTCTCTTCTTTGCTAAATCCGCCACAGATGATATGAGGTACTGTGTCAACTTTGTAATGATTTTGGATAGCGGCACAAATACCTACTGTTCCAGGACGCTTGCGTGTTGTACTCTTCTCTAATAACCCACCATCTTTTTTGCGATACACAAATTCCTCACGGTGATAGGTAACATCAATAAACGGAGGGTTAAATTCCATTAAAGGATCGATGTTATTAAAAAGAGTTTTGATGTTCTCGCCTTTTAGTGGAGGAAGAATCTCGATGGTGAACAATGTTTTGCTGTTAGCGTTTTTCAGATGCTCTGTGACTTTCATGTTTTGAAGTGTTGGTGTGTTGAAGTTCTCAGTGTTGAAGGAAGCAACTTCAAATGTTATTTTTCTGTACTCCGAAGATATTTTATGAGACCTAAAGTTAAATTTCGTGTATCATCAATCAGTTTATGAAGTTCGTTAATTTTGTTTTCATCTAAATAATGTATGTCGGATAGGACATAGGGTATACTTTTTACTTCTAGCGCTGAACTCTGTCAAATGTCAAGGTATCGAATAAATTCTTTTGTGCTAAACTTTCCAAATCCTTCAGCAATGTTATTCATCGATGATAAAGCTGCACCTTTGAATTGAATCTTCGTATCAAAATCTTTTGACAGTCTACCTTGGTCAGCAAGAGAATAAACTTCTCTAACAAGTTTACGTGATGCCTGCCAACACATCAGGTCTTCAAATCGGCTAACTTTACTCATAAACCATTTGGTTTAATAGAACATACTTCAGTACTTATAACTTCAACACCTCAACACTTAAAGATCATAGCTTAAGTTTGGTGCAAGCCAGCGCTCGATTTCTTCCAGCTTCATACCTTTTCTTTCGGCATACTCAACTACCTGATCTTTTTCAATCTTTCCAAGTCCGAAATATTTTGATTCAGGATTTGAGAAATAGAACCCGCTCACGGAAGATGCAGGATACATGGCGTACGATTCTGTTAGTTTTATACCAGCTTGTTTCTCAGCATCGAGTATTTCAAATAGTATTTTCTTTTCAGTGTGATCAGGACAAGCCGGATAACCTGGTGCCGGACGAATGCCTTGATACTTCTCCTCAATCATCTCATCATTCGAAAGGCTTTCATTTTTAGCATAACCCCAGAATTCTCTTCTTACTTTTTCATGAAGACATTCTGCAAAAGCTTCTGCTAAACGATCGGCTAAAGCCTTTAGCATGATATCAGAATAGTCATCATGATCGGCTTTGTATTTTTCCAATAACTTTTCAATGCCAACGCCTGCGGTTACAGCAAACATGCCCATGTAATCTTCTTTGTTTGCTGTTGCCGGAGCAATAAAATCAGCTAAGCAAAAGTTAGGTAGATCTTTCGCTTTTTTATTTTGTTGACGCAGAAAGTGAAATTCCGAAAGTTGCTTTTTAGAATCGGTTGGATGGAAAAGGGTAACGTCATCTTTCTCTGTGCGTGATGCAGGATAAAAACCAAATACACCATTCGCCTGCAAGCTTTTTTCTTTGATGATTTGATCGAGCATGATTTGCGCATCATCAAAAAGCTTTTGAGCTTCAACACCAACAACCCTATCCTTTAATATTCCAGGATACCTGCCGGCCAACATCCAGGTTTGAAAGAATGGAGTCCAGTCAATGTATTTACGGATTTCCTCTAGCGGATAATTCTTAAGAATTTTGTTTCCTAAGAATGTAGGCTTGATTATAACAGAAGCATCCCAATCAATTTTAATTTTGTTTTTTCTAGCGTCTTCGAGTGTGATATAGTTCTTCTCCTGCTTGCGACTGTCATAGTCAGAGCGCATTTTTTCGTATTCCTTTTTGAAGCGCACTTTAATACCATCAAAGGTATCCCGATTGATAAACTCACTCGCAACAGGGACACTTCGTGAGGCATCTAATACGTGAACAACCGGTCCTTCATAAACAGGATCAATTTTAACAGCAGTGTGAATGCGTGAGGTTGTGGCTCCACCGATTAATAAAGGTAAGGTCATTTTCTCTCGCTGCATTTCTTTAGCGACATGAACCATTTCATCGAGTGATGGTGTGATCAGTCCACTCAATCCAATAATGTCAACCTTCTCGCGTTTTGCTGCTTCAAGAATTTTTTCAGTAGGAACCATTACACCAAGATCCACTACATCGTAGTTATTGCAAGCGAGTACTACACCAACAATGTTTTTGCCTATATCGTGAACATCACCTTTTACTGTGGCTAACAATATTTTAGGATTCTTCTTCTCTCCGCTTTTTTCATCTTCCGCATTTCCAGATTCCAGGAATCGTTTTTTCGCTTCTTGTTTTTCTTCTTCCAGAAAGGGCTCCAGGTAGGCCACTGATTTTTTCATTACGCGTGCGCTCTTCACCACCTGAGGTAAAAACATTTTGCCGGCACCGAATAAATCACCTACCACACTCATGCCCGCCATCAGGGGACCTTCAATTACATTGAGTGGTCTTCCGTATTTTAATCTTGCTTCTTCAGTATCGGCATCAATAAAATCAATAACACCTCGCACCAAAGCATGGGTTAATCTTTCTTCAATGGTTCCTTTGCGCCATTCATCATCGACTTCTTTTTTCTTGACTGAGCCTTTTACGGTTTCGGCAAAATCAAGTAGACGTTCTGTCGCATCTTCTCTTCTGTTCAACAGAACATCTTCAACACGTTCAAGCAAATCTTTATCAATACTGCTGTACACTTCCAGCATGGTCGGGTTTACAATTCCCATGTCCATTCCGTTTTGAATGGCGTGATATAGAAACGCAGAGTGCATGGCCTCGCGTACTTTTTGATTTCCGCGAAAGCTGAAGGATACGTTACTTACACCACCACTGATGTGCGCATGTGGAAGATTGGCACGAATCCATTTTGTGGCATTGAAAAAATCAACTGCGTAGTTCCGATGTTCTTCAATACCTGTTGCTACAGGAAAAATATTGGGATCGAAGATGATGTCTTGAGGTGGGAACTTTACTTCATTCACCAAAATATCATAAGCCCTTTTGCAGATGGTAGTTCTTCGTTCGTATGTATCCGCCTGACCTTGCTCATCAAAAGCCATAACCACAACAGCAGCACCGTAACGCTTCACCAACTTAGCCTGACGTTTAAACTCATCCACACCTGCCTTCATGCTGATGGAGTTTACAATACCTTTCCCTTGAATGCATTTTAATCCGGCCTCGATCACTTCCCATTTGGAAGAGTCGATCATAACAGGTATGCGAGAAATTTCAGGTTCAGATGCCATGAGGTTAAGGTATTTCACCATGGCCGCTTGTGAGTCAAGCATACCTTCGTCCATGTTCACATCAATTACCTGTGCACCACCGCGTACCTGATCTAATGCAACAGTAAGGGCTTCATCAAAATTATCTTCTTTGATAAGCTTCAAAAATTTAGCGGAGCCTGTTACGTTAGTACGTTCACCTATGTTAACGAAGTTTGATTGAGGGGTTATCTCAATTGCTTCGAGGCCACTTAACTTTAACCGATAATCCATTTTTTATCTCTTACTTTTAAATTCTCTTTTTTGACACTAAGTCACGAAGTACTCACTAAGAATCAGGATGTTATTTTAACTTTCAACTATAGACTCTAAACTTTCAGTTGTATTCACTACTCTTGGTTTGTACTTTGAAGCAAGCTGTGCTATTCTCTTAATGTGATCCGGAGTGGTTCCACAGCATCCACCTAAAATATTCACTAAACCGTCTTTCAAAAACTCTTCTATCTGAGCACCCATCTGGTCCGCGGTCTCGTCATACTGACCAAACTCATTGGGCAATCCTGCATTGGGGTAGGCGCTTACAAAGAATGGGGCTTTCTCACTTAATACTTGTAAGTACGGACGAAGCAAAGCTGCACCTAAAGCACAGTTCAACCCGATGCTTAGCAATGGAACGTGTGAAACTGAAATTAAAAAGGCTTCCGTTGTTTGGCCGGATAATGTTCTTCCGCTCGCATCTGTAATAGTTCCAGACACCATTATGGGAAGTTCTTTTCCAGTCTCGTCAAATAATTCTTGCAGTGCAAACAGAGCCGCTTTTGCGTTCAAGGTATCAATGATGGTTTCGAGAAGTAAGAAGTCAACACCACCGTCCATCAACGCCCGGGCTTGTTGCTTAAAGGCAACAACCAGTTGATCAAAGGTAATGGCACGGAATCCAGGATTATTTACATCAGGTGAAAGCGAAGCGGTTTTATTTGTAGGCCCCATTGCACCAGCGACAAAGCGAGGCTTGTGCGGTTCACGCTTTGTGAATTCATCGGCAACCTCTTTCGCGATCTTTGCAGACTGATAGTTTAAATCGTAAACAGCATCTTCCAAATGGTAATCGGCTTGCGCGATTGTGGTTCCGCTAAAGGTATTCGTCTCCGCGATATCCGCACCTGCCGCAAAATATTGTGCATGGATATCTTTGATGATATCCGGTCGCGTGATAGACAAGAGATCGTTGTTGCCTTTTAAGGGTGATTTGTGATTTTTAAAACGTTCACCGCGAAAGTCTTCTTCGGTAAGAACATGACGTTGAATCATGGTGCCCATAGCACCATCTAAAATGAGAATACGTTCCTTTAAAATGTTTTCGATTTTCATAGCGCCCTCCTTTTTTATTATCCAGAGAGCCCTGTAGTGGTGGGTTACTTATCTTTTCCCTCCAAATGATTCGGAAGAATGGGATTTAGCACAACATCCCGCAAACGGATGAGGGATAGGATGCTAAGACTTCATAGGGCCCAAACCCTCGGTCTTTCTGGATAAGTTGTGCAAAGAAAATCAATAGCATTGAAACTGCAAAATATTACCTGAAACGATAGCATATCCTCGCACCTAACATGGGCATTAAGCCAACACGGTCTTCTTCATTTGGGAAATCGCTTAGAAAGAAAGAAACATCATTGCCAAAGTTATTAAAGCCTGGCAATGGGGGTTCATCATAGTTAATAAAACGCAACGACCAACCTCCATTAACATCCATAAAAACGGATTTAGAGAAGTGTTTTAGAAAGCCAAACTTAAGAGTAAAACCTTGTTCGCGATAGTTCACCACATAAGTGAAATAGCGGGTAAAGGTACTGGAGCAACTCAAATCATAACATTCTTGTCTTTGCGCGTTGCGATCGAAGTCAACCCTATTCATGTAATACCCGGTAGCAACATAATATGACATGCCAGCCCTTTCGCTTGGCAGAAGATAGTAGCGGATTTCAAGTTTGATTTTATATCCGCGTTTATTTTGATACTCCGGGTCATTATTAGTTTGGTAATTGAGAACATAACCATACCCTGCTTGAACAGAAAATCGTTTCGCGATTTTCTGTTCAATGGATAATTCCACCGTAGGATAGAAGTTAGCCAGAGTAAGTGGCGCAAACTTTATTGCAGTTCGTGGAATGAGTTTATCAAACTGAGTAGAGTCTTGTGCGTAACAAGAACCGGCAATGAATAATAAAAGAAAGACGTTGCGTAACATTTAAATCTCGGCACGTTTAACCGGAATGCTACTCATTAAAGTTACTGCTCCCTGGTTGTTGTAACGATATTGAAATATTCCATCTTCACCAGTAAGGGTCAATACACCATTGTTTGGAATAACATCATAAGCAAAAATATCGGTTACTTCTTTTCGCAACTGAATATGCCGCTCATCTGTAATATCATACACTTTTAATCCTGTTGATCCTTCGCAGATGAATAAAAGATTTCCGTCTACGCCCAGACCATAAGGAGAGGTCATGGGATAATTTGCAATGAGTGTTGGGTTGTTTGGATTGCTGATGTCGAGAATTTCTAATGCGTTTGTACCCAGATTGCAGCTTGTTCCTGCTCGAAGGGTTACATAGGCACGATTACCTTGAACAACCACTGGATCGCACGAAGTGATGTGAGAATAACGAAATATAAAGTTAGGCGATTGTGGTGTTGAAATGTCATAGATAAACATGGCGTCTCGTGCACCAAGATAGAGGTAATCACCTTTAACGAAAATGGTTTCTAACCCACTGTTCACATCGATATTGTTCACTTTCTCGAAGATATTATTCTGTGTATTAAAAACCTGGATGGCATTGTGATCCACCACATAGAGGTAATTTCCATTAATTGCAAATCGCGTGAGCGAACCACCTTGTCCAATTACCTGATTTGAACTATCGGATGTTGTGCTATCGGAGCATGCAATAAGGAGAACAGCATAAATCAGGGTGCGGAGAGTTTTAGAAATTAGCATAACAAGATGGGTTTTTGATTTCGGTTTTTTTCCAGTCTACAACAACTCCTTTTTCAGTTTGAACGCATTCAAAGTAAAAGCCCGATGGAGGCGGGATTCCAAAGTTCCAATTTCTGAGGGGTAGAGAAGCTTGCTGAGTAAGGGTATTGAAGTCCTGAATGTTTATCGTTACAATATTCCCCATATGGTCAGCATACAGCACATCATTCTTCACGGCCATATCAGAATTGCCCACAAGCTGAATGAAGCCAACCGCTAATGGATTTTCGGGATCTGCATTGTTATACACATGAATACCCTGATTGATTTCGTTTATCAACAGGTATTTGTTGTAGAGATAAATCTTGCCAGGATTCGTTATCGTGCGCGAATCGACAAATTTTATTTCACCTCCTTCGGAGGAACCATAAACAGGTTTATACCCCTCAACCACCGTATTTTGCATTGAGGAATCGGTGTTGATGAGGTAACAGCTTTGTAGAAGACCAGCAGAGATAGCTAGGAATAGAGTGAAGGTTTTTCTCATATCGTGAAACGTTTATAAAATTTAACATCAATTTATCGAAATACAAGCCCTTAAACGGTTTGATTTTAATGATCTTTGCAAAACCAATCCTCAACCCTTGAAACTAGCTGCAATCGATATTGGCTCTAATGCCATCCGCCTACAAATCTCAACGGTACTCAATCACCAGACACCGGCCGTGTTTAAAAAGTTGGAATATGTCCGCTTTCCATTGCGACTCGGTCATGATGTCTTTGGCACCAACCTCATTAGCGATAAAAGCAAGCAGACCTTTAAGAAGTTGATGAAAGCCTACAAGCTCCTTTTAGAGTTGTATGAAGTGGATGATTATATGTTTTGTGCTACTTCGGCCATGCGTGAATCAGAAAATGGCAGTGAACTGGCTCAGGAGGTTTTTGAAGAGTTAGGCGTTACTATTGAAATTATTGATGGAAATCGTGAAGCTGAGTTGATTAATCGGGCCATTGCATCTTACCTGGCGAATGACACCTATTTGCATATTGACGTGGGGGGAGGAAGTACAGAGCTAAACTTGTATGCGCATGGAAAAAAGATTAAAACACGGTCTTTCAAGATAGGATCCGTACGCGTGCTAGAACATCATGATTCTCCTATTATGTGGGAAGACATGGAGCATTGGGTAAGAGAAAACGTAAAAAAGTTATACGGCAAAGTTACAGCGGTCGGCACTGGGGGAAACATCAGTAAGATTTTTGAGCTAGGTAAAATGAAAGTGGGTAAAACGATGTCCTTGAAAAAGGTAAAAGAAATAAGAGGAATGATTG
This sequence comes from Chryseolinea sp., assembly GCA_036787535.1. Lineage (GTDB taxonomy): Bacteria > Bacteroidota > Bacteroidia > Cytophagales > Cyclobacteriaceae > Chryseolinea. The sequence goes on along the minus strand of DAIQPD010000024.1, from coordinate 9,408 downwards.
AAACCTTTACCATGGACGAACGGATTTACAAATTGCAAATGAATCCTGATCGCGCTGACGTTATTATACCGGCAAGCAATATCTATATTCAGGTGATGGAATGGGCACATGCGAGCAATATACTTGTGCCTGAGGTAGGTCTTAAAGATGGCATGCTGCTCCACCTCAATGAACGAAGCCTAAAACAAGGAAAGATTAATTTCTAATAAGAATAATTAAACATTTCAATCCTTAGCGTCTGGTGCTTCTCTTGATAGTGCTCTTACCTTTTTTGCGCTGCTCAACTTTTAAATCGATCAGATAAGCCAGAGAAATCCGGAAGCCTTGGTTACGGGTTTGCAACGGTTCTTGATAATTCAAATTATTTGCAAAAACACCATCTGTAGTTTTGCTTAAATAACTGTGGCCAAGTTCGTAGCGAACATTTAGCATGATCCTATTTAAACCATTTGGCTCAAACTCAATTCCTGCTGTTAAGGCCAGTCCAAGTTGAAAACGATTTGGAGTAGAAACATTCATTTCGTTTTCTTTGAGAGTGGTCTCGTCTTTTTTGAATACAATTTTATAATCGAGTTCAGGCATGACCAGTTCATTTAACTCGCTGTTGTACAGATTGCCTTTGCCACCAAGCCAATAGCTAACATTTGGACCAATACCGAGAAAGTATTTGAACTCTTTGTTGTCCCCTAGGTTTCCCTTAAAGTCTACCGTATAAACAATTGGCATATCAATGTAATTATAAGTCTGCTTGCTACGAAGGAAGGGATCCACTTTGCTTTCTACTATTCTACCCTTAGAACTATAAAGAATGGAGGTATGGAGAAAGAATCGCTTTCGAACCTTGAAGGCTATATGCCCACCGACATGGAATCCCAATACAGGTTTTGTATTTAAGGTGCTTCGGTCATCGGAATCGCCAAATGAACTCCAGGAATAATTCACCCCCGCAATAGGTCCAACTAAAATTTTCGATGTCTTTGCCTCTGCCGTAGGAGTCTTTGCAGTTTGAGAAAACAGGGACGAAGAACAGAATACAAGAAGACAAAAGGTAAGGATAGGGGATTTCACAAAGTTCAATGGCTCTTCTGTTTTGTAAGAATATGCTAAGGTAAGCACCGAAATGATTCTTTTAAAACAAAAAAACGATGTATATTCGCAATCAACTGTGAACATACTTTTTAAGCTGATGCAGTTCACTCAAGGTCAACTGGTAGTTTTTCCAGTTGAATGCAGGTGGCCGACCTGTTTGGTTTGAGTGACTTTTTTGCTTTTACCCATATTAATGGATGTGAATGCGTTATTTTTTTAACTTCTTCCTTACCTCAATTTTAGCAATGAGCTGCATGAATGTGCATGCCCAGAATTATCCTGTATACAATAATTTTTACGTTAATCCTTTTTTCTATAATCCAGCCGAGGCGGCTACTGATTTTAGTTATATATACCTTACTCACCGGCAACAATGGACTGGTGTTGAAGGAGCGCCACAGTTATCGTCAATAAGTTTTAATACGCTTTTAAACGAAACACGAGCAGGTGTAGGAGGAAAGGTATCATCGTACAAGAGAGGTATATTAAGCACAACAGATATTACACTTTCGTATGCTTATGGAGTTCCACTGAGTAAAACCAATTGGTTGTTCTTTGGGCTTTCGGGAGGTGTAATTTCCAATGGAATTGATTTAACTAAAGTGACAGATCCGAACGATCCGGCTTTGGCAAATTACCTATCAAACAATATTCAGCCAGTGGCTAACTTTGGAATGTTGTTTCGATCAGCAAGCGGGCTGAATCTTGGAGTTTCGCTTCCACAACTCTTTACACCCGCCTTTAACGCTTCAAGTAATTTTGGAGGTACAGCAGTATCTCCTTTCGATAATATTTTTATTACAGCATATTATCGAAGGAAGGTAGAGGGCAAAATTGTAAGCCGGACGAAACGTGGAGTTCGATCCAGAGTCAAAACAAGTGACGCCAATGCGCCACTTGAACTATACCTTAATTATAAGTACTCAGCAGCAGGTAATAGTCAGTTTGAAGTTCTGGCAAAACTTAACCTTTCGGAGTACTTTTGGTTAGGCGCATCGTACAAATTACCTTATGGATTTACAGGTAATCTTGGATTTAACTATCAACGGTTTACACTGGGCTATTCCTACGAACCAGGCGGGCAACCGGAATCGGGTTTTTCATCGGGCACGCACGATATAATTTTAGGTATTCGCCTTGGTGATCAGAAGAAATTTAAGCGTGTAATTCCGGTGCTTCGATCAACGCTTAACGCGAATCCTGCAGAACGTCATACCGCACGTTTTCAAGAAACAGTGGAGGATCCGGATAATATCACTCGTGATGAGTCAGCAAAGAAAAAGTATTATGTTGTGATTCGCGCTTTTGCGGACTTTACTCAGGCTGATGCCTTTAAGAAGAAGTTAATAAGTGATAAGTATAACGCTGAAATTTTCTATTACGCGAAGGAGAAGAAATACTATGTGCATCTATTGGAAACCACCAAGCAAAGTGATGCCAATGAAGAAGTAAAGAACCTGAAGAATTACACCAAGCTTAAAGAGGCGCGGGTTTTAATAGTAACAGGATCGAAATAGTAGTTAGTATTTAGACACTAGACAATAGTGAATGAGTCTTTGAACTTTAAACTTGGAACTTTAACCGGGAACCATAATAAGGTTACAAAGTAGGGTGCTAATGCATTTATCGAAGATGAAAAATATGACATTCAATACTTTGAAAAAAGCCGCTTTTCTCATCGCTATCTTACTTGTAAGCCAGGCAGCATGGGCACAGCGTCCGGTTATCCGTGAAGTAGATAAAGTGAGCGGAAGCATGACAGAGGTGGTGACTTTAAAAGGCAGTAACTTCGGCACAGACCCCACAAAACTTTCTGTTTTTTTTGGAGCGACAAAAGCAGTTATTCAATTTGTTAATGACCAGTTAATGGAAGTGAACCTTCCTGCTGGTACTACCTATCAATACATTTCTGTTACCAATCTTACATCTGGTCTTACAGGATATTCAAAAGAATCTTTCCTGTTAAGTTTTGAAGGTACTCAGGGTTTTAATCCCGCGAATTTACAAGGTCAGTTTAACTTCGATGCTGAAACTACTCCAGCGAATAGCGGCCTCTATGATATTTGCATGTGCGACTTTGATGGAGACAAGCGAGTTGACATGGCTGCAGTAAATGATAATTCAAATTCTTTCAATATTCTGCCAAACACAAGCTCTGGCGTTGGCAATGTTAATTTCGGAAAAATTCAAATCGCATTAGGTACCACTTCACTTCATGTTACGTGTGGTGATATTAACGGAGATGGGAAGCCAGATATGGTAGCTTCTGAGGCGGGAACAGGAAATCGCATATTCATTTTCCAAAACACAAGTGCAGGCGCAGGTAGCTTTACCTTTACCCGAACCGAAGTTTCTTTTCCAGGGAAGAAAACGAAACGAATTGAAATTGCTGACTTAGATTTAGATGGCAAACCTGAATTAATCATTAGTGACGCCAATCTTAATAATAACATCATTGTATTGCAAAACCAAAGTACACTCGCAGCCATTTCATTCAACCCAACACCCATAATCGTTACCGTTCCTGGTGCAGCCAGCACAGATGGTTTAGCCATTGGTGATTTGAATGGTGATGCAAAACCAGAAATTATAACCAGTCAGTTTCTAACCGGATCAAGCAATCTGTTTATTATTCAAAATAAAAGCACACCCGGAAATTTTGTTTTGGGTGATATTATAACGAGAACTATTTCGGGCACCGTGGTTAACATTCGTGTGGGCGATTTAGATTTTGATGGCAAGAAAGATATTGCTGTCACCCAATTACTGAATGGCGCCATTTCGGTTTTTCTGAATCAAAGTACGTTAACAACAATAACATTGGCTGCAGCTTTTCCGGTTGCTACAGAAGACAGACCCTGGGGCCTTGATTTTGGAGACTTAGATGGCGATGGTAAAACCGATATTGTGGTAGCATCTGTTTTAAAGAAAAATCTTACTATACTCAATAACACAAGCACACCGGGTAGCTTATCGTTTACTAAATCTGTTGCGACCACAACGTTTATTAATCGCCATCCTAGAGTTGGAGATGTTGACGGGGATGGAAAACCGGACATCGCTTTCACCAGTATCGATGACAACAACCTGGGTATTCCCGCTTCAAAAGTTTCTGTCTTTAGAAATAGTTCGTGCATGGTACCTGAAATAACTCCTGCGGGTCCACTTACAATATGTACAGGATTTCCACTTCGTTTGTTTGCAACAAATGGTAGTGGGACTACCTATGAGTGGATAAAAGATGGTTCCCCGTTTTCTTCAGGAATTAATCCTTTTTTAGATGTTACCGCAACTGGTGATTATGCGGTAATGGCTGTTGCAGAGGGTGGTAGCTGTTCTGAAACCTCAAATACAGTAAAGGTAACGGTGGCTGGAGTAGGTGCGGCTGCGGCAGTGGCTAGTAATAATGGACCGGTGTGTGTGGGCAGTACCTTAACCCTTAACGCCACAACTATTGTCGGTGCAACCTATTCATGGAAGGGACCAAACAATTACACCGGTACAGGAGCATCACCAGCTTCTATTCCTAATTTTCAATTGGTAAATGCCGGACGATATTATGTGGATGTTACAATAGGATCATGCATTGCTCAGCAGACTTCAACTTTGGTAGAAGCAAATGATATTCCTGAATTTACGGTTTTGTATACAGGCTCTGAGGTAATTTGTCAGGGCGATTCAAAATTGCTTTCTGCCAGTCCAACGCCTACCGGCTTTACCTATAAGTGGTTTGAGCAGGCAGCGCCAACAACATCAATAGGAACTGCTTCTACCTTATCCGTTGCTACAAGCGGTGAGTATTTCTTTGAGGCAAAGTCGCCAAGTGCGGGTTGTGCTGCTGTAAATTCGAATAAGGTAAAAATATCCGTTGTTACTCAACCGGTGGTTAATTTCACAGCTCCTGCTACTGCTTGCCAGGGACAGAACGTTCAGTTTACCGATCAATCTACATCCGATGCGCAGGCAACTGCTTTCTATTCATGGAATTTTGGTGATGGTTCACCTCTGTCAACGGATAAAAGCCCGATTCATAATTTTTCATCATCGAATACTTTCAATGTAAGCTTAACGGTTTCATATGCCAGCAATGGTTGTCCAGTTTCGAAAAATCAAAACATCATCATTACAACTGCACCTCCGGTGGCGATTACGAATCCAGACAATAAATATAACTTTTGTGAAGGGCAGGATCTTAAGCTTGAAGTGCTTGGAACATTTTCTACTTATTTGTGGAGTACCGGATCAACCGATCCGTCTATTACTGTAACACAAGCCGGTACCTATTCAGTCGATGTAGGCGCCACCAATGGCTGTTTGCTGAGTGCCTCTAGAGCTGTCACTGTTTTTAATGTTCCAGCTTTAAATCTCAGTGCAACGCCCAACCTTATTAATGAAGGGGAAACCTCGCAATTAAGTGCATCGGGTCTAAATTCATACACATGGACACCCGTTGAATCTTTATCAAATCCTGCATTACCTAATCCAGTAGCATCACCAACGGTAACAACAGTTTATAAAGTTACCGGATCGGATGCCAACTGTACTTATCAAGGAACCATTGAGGTAAAGGTAATTGGAGAGGCCATTGTTGGGAAGCTTAAGCCCAGCAACTTCTTTTCACCAAACGGTGATACGAATAACGATCTTTGGAAAGTTGGCGATATTGATCAATTCCCACAATGCAGCATCACTATTTATGACGATAAAGGAGTTAAGGTATTTGAAGCAAAGCCATATTTAGAAAACTGGGATGGTACCTTTAAAGGCAATGGCAAGCCGTTGCCTGATGGGGTTTATCAATACATTATCCGTTGCGATGGTGAAGAAAATAAACCAAGGAAAGGAAGTATTACCATTCTTAGGTGAGGGGAAAGTTATAAGTTAAAGGGCGTCTCTAAAAACCTCCACTTACCCTTCTCAACCAGAGAAGGGAAAGGACGAGACTATTATGAAAAGAGTTTTTAGAGATTCCCTAAAGTCTAAAGACAAATGTCTCATGACTACGGCTTATTCATTTGGTCGGCACTTTATTACGGTTAATCGACCAATGTCGTATAAACGATGCAATCTAAACCCAAACCTTACACCTTCAGGTTACGAAAGGATACTGAAGGAAAATCAAAGCATTGGATGGGGATATCTTCATCTATTGTATTTTTGCTTAACTAACTATACCTATGAAAAGGTTTTTTCAACTGTTGCTCGTCTGTATCGTCCTTATTCCTTCTGGCGTTTTTGCCCAGGAAATCTGTAACAATTATCTGGATGACGATGGAGATGGATTTATTGATTGCTTTGATACCGATTGCTCAAGCAACACTATTTGCGATGACTTCTATCTGGGTAACGATGTGGACTGCCAACCGCCTGTGCCACCCTCCAATTTATTTACAATGACCCGAGATTTCGCCTCGCCTAACGAAACGACTAATCACCTTTCTCGTATGGCTATTGGTGATTTGAATCGGGATGGTATACCAGAGATTATTACCATGAATAGATATACCAAGCGGGTCTTTATTCTAAACGGTAGCGATGGCACAATTCAATCACAAGCTACTGTAACCTGGGAACCGCAGTGGGAAATTGCCATTGCTAATATAGATGATGATGCCTGCGGAGAAATATTTTTTTACGGAACTGATGGTGGCAACCACTATTTGTATGCTTACGACTGTAATCTGAATTTTATCTGGAGGAGTTCAAATAGATTAAGAGGCGATCCGATTAATTATGGTGTGGCTGATTTTGATAGTGATGGAAGAATAGAGATTTATGTAAAAGATGAAATCTTCGATGCCCACACCGGTACACGAATTGTTCAATCAACGGCCCCAAACTGGAGCAGGATAAACGGTGGACCCGTTGCCGTAGATATGGATGACGATAATAGACTTGAACTTGTTATCGGTCTCGCAATTTACAAAGTGAATCTAGGGCCACGAACAGCAGATGCTGGTTCTCTTACCTTATTCAGAAGTCCAGCAGCAAATCCTGCTACAAATTACTTCGTCCGAAATGAATTTAATGCAACCAGTGTTGCCGATTATAATCTAGACGGAAGCCTGGATGTAATTGCATCCGGCTCTACTATTGGTAATAACACAAACACAACCATGTTTTTCTGGAATGTGGCCACAAATGAGGTTAAAACCTATATCGATAAAATTGCTGGAAATGTTACCCTGTTCGACTGTAACACAAATCCAACAGGAGCTTTTTATTCTGAAGGATGGAAAAATGGGACGGGTAGAATAAACCTAGCGGATTTGGATGGTGACGGACAAATGAACGCATCGTATGTATCAGGCAAATACTTATATGCGTTAGATGAGAATTTTAATTTGCTTTGGCGTTCAGATGTAAATGAAGAAACCTCAGGATATACCGGTTGCACTTTGTTTGACTTTAATGGAGATGGACAATCTGAAATTGTGTATCGCGATGAAAAGTTTATATACATCATTAATGGAAACGATGGGTCAATCAACACTCAACAAACTTGCGTATCGAGAACCAACCGTGAGTATCCTATTGTTGCCGATGTTGACGCAGATGGTTCAACTGAAATTTGTGTTACCTGTGGTTTTGATGATGTTGATGCAACAACCAATTTCTGTAATCTTGGTTATTCAAGGTATTCTCACGTCAGGGTATTTAAGTCTGCCAGCGAGCCATGGGTTCCTGCCCGAAGACTATGGAATCAGCATGGATATTTTAACGTAAATGTCAATAACGATTTAACGATTCCACGCGTTCAGCAAAAACATCATTTACCTTTTTCCGGTGTTCCTTGTAGTGGTGCGGTAGAATTACCTCGTCCTTTAAATAGTTTTTTAAATCAGTCACCATTCTTAGATTCAAATGGCTGTCTTGTTTTTACGGCTCCCGATCTTGGCTTTGTTCCGAATTCGCTTTCGGTAAATTCTCCAACCTGTCCTGATCAGAATTTTACAGTTTCATTTACGATTATAAATAATGGTGATGCGCCTATGAGTGGTGATGTACCCATTACATTTTATATCGGAGATCCCAACCAGGCTGGTGCAATTAAATTAAATACGACCATCGTAACGTTAAATGCACTTTCGCTTAATGAAACATTCTCCGTAAATAATCTGGTCGTAAATGGACCGGGCTATGCTTTCCAACTATTCATTGTTTTAAATGATGATGGAACTTCTATTCCAACCCCAATTGCGTTGGAACCCAACTTTATTGAATGTAATTACATCAACAACGTTGAGAACATTTTCGTTACGCCACTCCCTGTTGCAATTACAGCTTTAAAGATTCAGGATAATATTGTTTGTGATCCAGGGTCGCCACCCAATGGTGCTGTACGAGCCTTTATCTTAACAGGCGGTGTAGAGAATACAATCGATTATAATTTTTACTGGTCCAATGGATTGATCGCAAAACCGATTCCTGCTGATTTTATTGGTCCCATCAATTCTGGACTTGCTGCTGGAGACTTTGTTGTCTATGCGGTTCACAAAACTGCCAATTGTGGTTCAGATACAGCTGTTGTTTCACCAACGGTTGCCGATGTTACACGAATACTCGATGTTACTATTGTAGTTCAGAGGCCTGATGATAATTGCCAGAATCCAAATGGGCAACTTCGGGCAATTGTAAATGGAGGTGAACCGGCTGGTAACTTTACCTATGAATGGTATATAGGACCAACTGTAGGTGGAGGACAGGTAGTTAGTAACTCTCATATTGCCTCTAACTTAGCAGGTGGAATTAATCCCTATACAGTTTTAGTAACAGAAAAAGCTACGGGTTGTAGTAATAGTTTTTCTCTGCCTGTGCCTGACCTTACCGAAAAGCCGGTAGTAGATGTAACGACCACTGATATCCTGTGCTCTAATGCAAATTCAGGAAGTGCCTCGGCAACTGTTGGAGGTGTTACTACAGGTTTTAGGTTTGAGTGGTACAGAGGTAGTTTCCCTAAACCAAATCCAGATTTTCCAGGAACCCCATTAACGTCAGGTGTTATAAGCTCGTTACCAGCGGGTACCTATACGGTAGTAGTAAAAAACCAAACTACTCAATGTGAATCCGATCCGATCACAGTTGAGATTTTACAAACGCCTCCATTTGTTGTTTCCATATCAAATGTTGTTCCTCAGATGTCGTGCGATGTGAGCTTGCCAACGGGTACAGCAACAGCGAATGTATCAACAGGTGTATTGGCTGATTATACCTTCGAATGGTTTACGGGTCAAAATACATTGGCTGCAAATTTAATTCCTGGACAAACAACCAATGTTTTAACCGGAAGAGATATTGGAGTTTATACAGGAATTAAAT
>DAIQPD010000184.1:0-8113 GCA_036787535.1 Chryseolinea sp. | reverse complement strand
GGAATAAAAGTATTATCTGACCATGAAATAATTCCCTGACGATCATAAACAAAAAAAGGGTGTTCATGAATGGTTGAAAGATTGTATTCAGGATTTTTCTCTAATTGACTTAATACCTGTTTAGCATCTTCATCTGCCAATGCTATTTCATCCTTAAGTCGTGAAGTTATCTTATCGGCAACATCTTGCGAAGATGCTTCTTTTGTGGACAGATAAAATGAAAATAATCCGACCAGCAGTAGCAGGACAAAAGAAACAACCAGCCAAATGGATTTTGATTTCACACTTTATCAAATGATGATTGATAAAGATAATAAATTACTGGCTTGTCAGGCTTTAGCATCGTACTTGATGCCTCCAAACATATATAGGTATAGAATGCGGGAATAGCGGTAATTAAGTGGTGCAATACAAACCATAAAACCAATAATGGTCGCAATGTAGGTCCACTCGGATGATGGATTCACAGTCGTATACAGAATTAAACTGATGACAATAATACAGGCGATCGTAATGCCATACCCAACATACATCGCACCCTGATAAAATCCTGGCTCTGGCTCCAATGCAACATCACACTTTGGGCATCGATCGTTCATCACATTAAACTGCATGATTTTACTTACAGGATAAGTAAAAATAGCGCCTTCTCTACAATGCGGGCATTTACCGTGGAGCAATGCCTTTGCGTAATTTTTTGTTTGCATGACTGGTTTTATACCAAAGGTAGCCTAGGACGATAACCGCTAGGTAGGGCATTGAAAGTAAATACAAGATCCCTGTATTGATTCCTGATGCAATACCCGGATTACCATTCGAGTAATTATTTTCCAATGTTGAACGGCACATGGCGCATTGCGCAGCAAGGTCTCCTACTGATAGAATCAGAAACATCAGAATAACAAAGACTGTCTTCATATGCATTTAGTTAGTGCTCACTATCTCAACTTCACTTGTTACTTCATTACTTGTAATATGGACTAATCATCAAATATACAATCACACCCGTTACTGCCACATAAAGCCAGACTGGAAAAGTAAATTTGGCCAAAGCCCTGTGCTTTTCATATTCACCAATCCAGGCTCTGAGATAGGTAAACAACACCATCGGTATAACAGCAATCGAGAGTAAAATGTGCGAGATCAATATAAAAAAATAAACATATCGTATCGATCCTTCACCTCCATAGGGAGTTGAGTCACTTGTCATGTGGTAAAGTATGTACATAATCAAGAATGCAGCAGACAACATCATACACGTCTTCATAAAGGCCTCATGAAGATTCCTTTTCTTATTCTTAATGGCAATAACTGCCGCCACCAGAAAACAAGCGGTTAAACCATTCAATGTTGCATAAATTGGAGGTAGAAATGAAAAATCATAACCGGGCACTTTCACTCCGAATAACACGGCAACAGCAATCGGTATTACTATGGAAACAGCAATGATAATCTTCTTGTAAGTCGCCTTCTCTTTTTCTAATTCAATCGTATCCATCTTAATACCGCTTAAGTATAATTGTTATTTCCATGAGTAATCGATCCACGTCTTCGCGATCACCTGATGTGTATTGACCGCGAATTAAACCGTTTCTATCCACCAAAACCAGATCAAAAGGTTCCTTTAAGAAGAAAATACATTTCTTCCATTGTAATATCTTTTCTCCCGGAGCCGGGAAACGAATCATTCGGATATCGTCATTCGAAATTTCATCCATAATCCGATTAATCTGAATCTTCGCTTCATCATTCGACTCACCAAATAAAACAAGCGCCAGACTATCTTCTCTAAAATCCAGTTGACGCAATACACTATCCTGAATATGATAGGGGAAAGAAACCGGTAAACATCCTTCCGGGATTTCAGAATCGTTCTCAATAAACAAAGGGGTTACCGCAAATTCATTCCTACCAAAGAACTTCAAGAAAACAAAAATCAGTACCGGAAGAATAAGGGCCAGGAAAAGGAAAATGGATTTTTTCTGCATCGCGTATGAATGAGCATTCAAAAAAAGAGGCTTAAGTCTTCACCTAAGCCTCTCTTAAAATCATTTTTAATTTGGTTATCGAACTGTTGAGATGGCCATACCTTCATAAATAAAGGCGGTCAACATCCAGATAATAAAAATAGTTGGGATCAAGATAGACCAAAGCAACACTTTAGACTCATAACGTAAGTGCATGAACTCACCTACAATATAAGCAGCTTTCACAATGGTCATGGTGATGAATATCCAAACGCGAGCATCTTTGTATTCGTGTGGAACAGTGAATGCTACAATAAATTCAACAATGGTGATCAGCAACATATACAAAGCTGTCATCCAAAGCTTTTTGATTTTTGCTTTGTCTGGTGGAGCAACTGGTATTTCAATTTCTTCTGTGTGCGTCATGATAAAATATTTACAGATTGAGATTAATTCAAATTAAACCAGGTAGAAGAACGTGAATACAAACACCCACACTAAATCTACAAAGTGCCAGTACAAGCCAACCTTCTCGATCATTTCATAATGCCCTCTGCGTTGGTATACTCCTGTTACGGTGTTGTAATAAATCAAGAAGTTAAAGCATACACCACTGAATACGTGGAAGCCGTGGAAACCAGTAATAAAGAAAAAGAAATCAGCAAAATCAGGAGGCCCGTATTGGTTATGAACCAGATTAGCACCACCGCCTGGCAAACCATTTCCGTGAATAAAGTGAGACCATTCCCAAGCCTGGCAGCCTAAGAAAGCTAAACCACCAACAATTGTCCAGAGCATCCATTTTTCTACAGCAACTCTGTCCATGCGATGACCTGCTTCAACCGCCAATACCATGGTAACACTACTCATGATTAGGATAAAAGTCATAATACCCACAAAAACAAGTGGCGCTTCTAAACCGTGAAAGAATGGAATAGCCTCAAATACTTTTTCAGGTATCGGCCAATATTCAGGAGAGAAAGTAAATGCTTCCACAGTACCTTCATAAACTCCATGCGCTGAGCGCACCAAGCCATAGGTAATGAGCAAAGCTGAAAATGTAAAGGCATCTGAAAGCAAGAAGAACCACATCATAAGCTTGCCGTAACTTGCACCCATTGGTGAAGTTCCGCCATCCCATGCGCTGCGTCCTGAAGCTGTTGCTGCTGAAGTACTAGACATATTAAATTGGTTATTCGTGGTTGGTTTTCGGTGTTGAAGGGTGTGGGTGTGTGATTTAAAAATACTAAAGTTTGAAGTAAAAAGTCGTAAGCTTAAAGTTAAAAGTGTTTACCTGTTCACTAAAAGAAAGACGAACAAATATAGCCAAAGAACATCCAAAAAATGCCAATACATGGCGCACATTTCTATCAGATCCATGTTTTTTGAATGCACCTTATACGTGAATGTTGCCCGAAGCACAATGAGCAGAAAAATGACCCCACTAATAAGGTGGACTCCATGAACTCCACTCAATACATACACAAAAGAATGCGACACATTACCGCCTGTAAAATGCTCTTTTAGCGCAATCATTTCCTTATAGGCGAAAATTTGACCTACCAGAAAAGCGACCCCTAAAATCGAGGTTATACTCAATGCTAGTTTTACCGTTTCCAGCCTGTCAGCACGAGCTGCGCGAACAGCCCAGATCATACTGATACTGCTGAGAACAATAATTACTGTGTTAATCCAGAATTGATCCGGTACTATAATTTCTGCCCAGCCGATGTCTCCGCGTTTTACAATAAAGGCACTCGTCCAGGCAGCAAACAACATCACAACCGTAGCCATGAATAACCACAGCGCGAATTTCTTCGGGTTCATGCCAATGGGCTTATCCGCCTCCTCCACTATTTTAATCTCTGCCGCCATAATTTTTCTTTAATCCAAATCAACCTCACCAAATTCCTCTCAGTCTCAAATCAACTCATCAACAAATCATCAAACCTTATCCAACATATATGCGATCTGCACAATCGGCAAGTATAAAAACGATGCAAACATAATTTTCAAAGCCGACTTCCGATCACCTGATTTCATCAATGAAAAGGTAAGTGCAAAAAACAACACACCACAAATCGTAGCAACAATAGCCGATTTAATTCCTGTAATTCCAAAGGTAGCCGGAAGCATTCCCATCGGAATTAAGAACATGGTGTAAATCATAATCTGAACAGCAGTGTTCAAATCTTTCTTTCCTCCGGAAGGAAGTAATTTAAATCCTGCTTTTTTATAATCATCATCCGACACCCAGGCAATGGCCCAGAAATGCGGAAACTGCCAGATGAATTGGATCCCGAAAATAATAAGCGTTTCATGCGATATTAATCCTGTCGCAGCAGTCCATCCTAAAAGCGGAGGTAATGCCCCTGGAATTGCGCCAACAAAAACAGCAATCGGTCCAACTCGTTTTAGCGGAGTATACACAAAACTGTAAAGCACCATCGACAAAATCGACAAGGATGTTGTGAGCCAATTGGTAAAGAGAATAAGAATTCCTACGCCAACTATAAAACAAACAATGGCAAATATTACGCTTTCGCGGATGGACAACCGTGCTGTTGGTAACGGTCTTTTCATGGTTCGCACCATGAGTTTATCCAGATCAATTTCGATAATTTGATTTACAATAACGGAAGATCCGGAAAGCAAAAATCCTCCGATGAAAAGCATCGATAAGGTAAGGATATCGATCCGGGAGGATGCTAATACAAAACCAAACGCACAGGAGAATGCAACCAGAAAAGACAAACGAGGTTTCAACAACTCCCAATAGGCTTTACCTTTTGCGCGTGCAAGTGAAATTCCATTTAGCTGATCTATACCTCCTGTAATCATCTCAATTATTTAACACTGATTCAGACCGTATGTTTACTCGCAATATCAACATGAAGAGTATTCCAAAGGTAACGGTCGCCAAAAGCAAATGAATCGGCTGAAGGAACGCTGGAACAGCAAAATAGGACATTGCAACACCTGCTAAAACAGTCCCCAAAAGTAACATGATTAACGCTAGTGCGAAAATTTTTGCAGCCTCGGTTTTCCGCAATTTCAATATTAATATCACATGCAGAATGAGCACAATCCAGGAGAATGTGCGATGAATAACGAAATCTCTTCCAAGGTTGTCAATCCATGATTCACGCTCAAAAGTCAAGGCCACTCGGTCAATGCCCTCGCGCACCTGTGTCCCAAAAAATATCTGAATTAACAAAGCAGCCATGCACGCCAGTACCCATCCATAGGTAGAGGCAATCGTAATGTTTTGACCGTAGTTACTTTCCTTGAACAAGTAAATTAGAATGCCTACAATGACTAAAGCCAGGAACATATGAACCGTGATCGTCCACGCGGTTAAATTACTGGATACGACAAACGAACCAAACCATCCTTGAAATCCAACTAAAATTAAGGTGGCAAAAGAGGCCATAGTAAGCTTGCGTTCTTTATTCCAAAGGCGAATAGAGAAAATGAAGAGGGCAAAAATCAATAACCCAATGATCACACCCACTACACGATTGATGTATTCAATCCATGTTTTGGTTGCATTGAAATCATTCTCGTGAAGAACTTGAGGATTAGTAAGGATTTTTGAAGCCGTTTCATCGAAACCAAATGTCGTAAGGTATTTTGCAAAACGTTGATTCTTTTTATCGCGATAAGCAGCGTAGATTTCTTTATAATTTTCAGGAAGCTCAGACACATCAGTTGGTGGAACCCAGCTACCAAAACATTTTGGCCAATCCGGACAACCCATGCCTGAGCCTGTGCTGCGTACCACACCACCGACAAGAATGAGAATGTAAACTGCGATGAGTGTAGAAAGACATAGTCTGCGAAAAGACCTCATAGTTTATAAAAGTTCAAGGTTCCAGATTCCATGTTCAATGCTTATAACTTTGAACCTTGAATCTGGAACCTTGATACTAAATTATTTTTTAGTGCTTAGGGCCGCCTTCCACTACAATGGCATCATCTCCATCACCTTCCAATTTAATAAGATCGTTTTCGTGAGGTAAATTAGACTCGGGAGTTTCAGAATATGGAATAGTCTGCGGAATAAAATCTTCTTTCGAGCCAGGCTTGCTGTAATCATACGGCCATCTGTAAACAGAAGGTATTTCACCTACCCAGTTTCCATGACCCGGATGACGCGGTGTTGTCCATTCTAAGGTTGTAGACTCCCATGGATTTTCTGAAGCTGCTCTACCGCGGAAAATGCTGTAGAAGAAATTGAATAAGAAAATAAACTGTGCACTCAGGGTAAGAATAGCGGCAACACTTACCAGCATATTCAAATCTGTGAAACCACTAAACGTATCAAAATTCGTCCATGAATAATAACGTCTTGGGAAACCTGCAATACCTATGTAATGCATTGGGAAGAACACGAGATATACACCAACAAAAGTTAACCAGAAATGTATCGTACCCAATTTGCCGTTCATCATGCGTCCAAACATCTTTGGGAACCAATGATAAACCCCGGCCATCATACCAAAGAACGATGCACTACCCATTACCAAGTGAAAGTGAGCCACCACGAAATAGGTATCGTGAAGTTGAATATCAACCGCAGAATTACCTAAGAAGATACCTGTAATACCTCCCGTTAAGAAGAACGAAACCAATCCGATTGAGAAAAGCATACCGGGTGTAAAGCGGATATTACCTTTCCATAATGTGGTTACATAATTGAAAATCTTCACCGCAGAGGGTACTGCAATAATCAGCGTAAGCAACATGAAGACCGAACCGAGGAACGGATTCATACCGGTTACAAACATGTGATGCGCCCAAACAATGAACGATAAGATAGCAATGAAAAGCATAGATCCGATCATGGCCTTGTAACCGAAAATTGGTTTACGTGCGTTAGTCGCTATGATTTCAGAAGATAGACCAAGAGCAGGAAGCAATACGATGTACACTTCAGGGTGACCTAAGAACCAGAACAAATGCTGGAACAAAACAGGGCTACCTCCGGTATTGGAAAGCGCCTCTCCTGCTATGTAGATATCAGACAAGTAAAAACTTGTTCCAAAGCTTCTATCGAAAATCAATAACAAAGCGGCAGCAAACAATACAGGGAAAGAAAGAACTCCAATAATTGCTGTGAAGAAAAATGCCCAGATCGTAAGCGGCATGCGCGTGAACGACATACCTCTGGTTCGCATGTTAATTACCGTGGTGATGTAATTGATACCGCCTAGTAAAGAACTCACGATGAACAATGCCATAGCCACTAACCACATGGTCATACCTAAGCCAGAACCTTGAATCGCCTGAGGTAATGCACTTAGGGGAGGATATACAGTCCAACCACCAGCGGCAGGACCTGTTGATAAGAATAATGAAATGAACATTACAACGCTCGAAAGGAAGAAGAACCAATACGAAAGCATGTTCATAAAACCAGATGCCATGTCACGGGCACCAATCTGCAATGGAATCAGGAAGTTTGAAAACGTTCCACTTAATCCGGCAGTCAATACGAAGAATACCATGATGGTACCGTGCATGGTAACTAAAGCCAGATAAAACTCAGGATCAATTTTACCTGACTCTGTAATCCAACCTCCTAGCACAGGTTTCAACCATGCAAGATTTGCCTCTGGAAAACCAAGTTGTAAACGAAACAAAACAGAAAGTATTCCACCCAGCAAAGCCCAGAAAATACCGGTGATCAGGAATTGCTTTGCAATTACCTTATGATCCTGACAGAAAATGTAGTTGGTCCAGAAATTACCTTCATGATGCTCGTGCTCATGTTCATCGTGATGGTGCGTGTCCTGGTGAATGTTAATATCGGTCGTTGCCATGTCGTTAATAAATCTTATTCCTATTACTCTACTACTTTTGCTACTGAAGAACCAGGATCTTTTTGCATTCCTGCCTTAATCATAGCTGCCTCTTTTAAAGCATCCGGTACTTTCTTCAGGTAATCCGGATTTTGCTTTAACCACGCTTCTTGTGAAGCCTTCCATTTCTCGTATACTTCTTCTTCTTCAACTATTACAATCATTTTCATAGAGAAGTGACCCTTACCACAGATTTCAGTACACGCTAATTCATAATTAAAATTAGGATTGCTTAAGTCAGCTCTCATTTCTTCAGTAGTCTTGGTAGCGATAAATTTGAAT
>DAIQPD010000183.1:0-8149 GCA_036787535.1 Chryseolinea sp. | reverse complement strand
AATCCTTGAGCAAACTGCACAAACTGGTAAGCCACTTGTGATCATTGCTGAAGAAGTAGAAGGTGAAGCATTGGCTACCTTGGTAGTAAACAAAATCCGTGGCGCTCTGAGAGTGGCTGCTGTTAAAGCTCCTGGCTTTGGTGATAGAAGAAAAGCAATGTTGGAAGACATCGCAGTGTTGACTGGTGGTAAAGTAATTGCTGAAGAGCAAGGCTTGAAGTTAGAGAACGCTACTTTAGAAGATCTTGGTCGTGCTGAGAAAATCAACATTGACAAAGACAATACAACCATCGTAAACGGTGCTGGTAAGAAAGCAGATATCCAATCTCGCATTGGACAAATCAAAGCTCAAATCGAAACCACTACTTCTGATTACGATAAAGAAAAATTACAAGAGCGTCTCGCTAAACTTTCTGGTGGTGTTGCTATCCTTTACATAGGTGCTGCTACTGAAGTTGAAATGAAAGAAAAGAAAGATCGCGTTGATGATGCATTGCACGCAACACGTGCCGCTGTTCAGGAAGGTATCGTCCCTGGTGGTGGAGTAGCGTACATCCGTGCGATCGAAGCATTGAAAAATATCGAAACACTTGGATTGGCGAATGAAGATCAAGCAACTGGTGTTAACATCGTTCGTCTTTCATTGGAAGCTCCTTTGAGAACAATCGCTGAGAACGCTGGTCAAGAAGGTTCTGTAATCGTGAATAAAGTTCGTGATGGCAAGAAAGACTTCGGATACAACGCACGCGACAATAAATTTGAAGCATTCTTTGATGCTGGTATTATCGATCCTACTAAAGTGACACGTCTTGCATTAGAAAATGCAGCGTCAATCGCTGGTCTGTTGTTAACAACAGAAGCTGTAGTTTCTGAAATTGCTGAAGAGTCTTCTGCAGCACCTGCTATGCCACACGGTGGTGGAATGGGTGGAATGATGTAATCGTCATTCAGAATAAAATAGAAAAGGCTTCATCGAAAGGTGAAGCCTTTTTTGTTTCTGGTGCAAGCGTCCGCTTGTACCTTTACAATTTCCATCGTCCGCTGGAGTTGAACAAACCAATTTATTAAATTCTATAATTAAGCGGACGCTTGAAAAATTATACACACAAGCGGATGCTTGCGCGAGAAGTGGTAGAATTCAATATATCTTTTATTTCACCAACCAGAATTGCAAAATCGTTTTGTAATCCGGAGATTTAGCTTCATAACTAAAAAAAATCCTATGAGGTTAAAATCACTAATGTATTCTGTGATGCTCGTTGCATCACTATTTCTATTGAACAGTTGTGGCGATGACGAAAGTCCTAGTTTACAATTCAAGACTTCTGACGGTCAAACCATCAACCTTAAAGGTGCCAAACTCTTTCTCGCAAGGGAAGATGACTCCAATAACCACAAGTATCGCGATTATTTTATTTCCGATGGAGAATTAGCAGAGGGAGAAGATGGGTGGTCGCTTAGTAGCTTCACGGGTGCTACCTACTATTTTGCCATCGAGCTTGCCGTTCCGGCTGAAAATGATTTCGCTTCTGGAGATTTCCCTCAGCTCAGCAATTGGGGTGATGCGGAAGACGATGCAAATATCAGTTATATCTATCTTGAAAATGAAGATGAATCATACTACTCTACGGACTCAGAAGAGGATCAAAGTCTAGTTAAAGTGAGCGGAGGATTTGATGACGGAGATAAGATGACCCTTAAATTCAAAGGAAAACTTAGCTACTACTATTATGATAATGAACTAGGATCGATTGAAGAAGAACAAACTATTGAATTCTATTATTCAGGTAGAGTAGTGGACAAACGTATTATGTAGTTCTTGCTGAAATAAAAACTAAAACTAGACTTGAAGAAGTCCCGGTAACTCGGGACTTTTTCTTTTCCCTTGAATTAAAATCAGATAGCAACCGATTGCTGTTCTTTCTCTTTTTTGAATCATGTCAGTTTCACTATCTTAGCTTCCAATCTTGAGCAACACATTATGATTATTCACAAGACTATATCGGACTTCATTCTATTTCTCTATGTCCATGCATCTCATTCTGACAGTAATTACGATCCTACTGAGATGGCGGTGATCAAAACAAAAATGGCAAGCCTCTTCCCTGCCGGAACAGACATCGAAAAGAAATTATATGGAACCATTCGCGAGTACAACGCTTTCAACAAAACCAAACTCGATGATCTTTTCAGCGCCAGCATTCAACACTTCAAATCGGATGAGATGGTAAAAGACAATACCGTGTTCACGGATATTGAAGATATTATTCGTGCGGATGGAAAGGTAGATTCTTCTGAAAAGAAAGCATTGGAGGTTATTGCCAAACTGATCTCAAAAGAATCACATTGAGATAGAAGAAATTGAAGACTTTGATTTTGTGATTTTCAAAACAACCTGATCGGGCCGCAAGGTAACCAGTGGCTTGATCACAGGCTTAACATCGGTTGGCTCGATATCGAAATGGTGAATGATGGTCTGAAGAAAGATGGCCATCTCTGCCATTGCAAAATTATTACCGATGCAAAGTCTTGGACCCGCCCCAAAAGGATAAAATGCTTTTTGCTTTTCTTTGTCGATGTTTTGTTTTAGAAAACGATCGGGTATAAACGATTCGGGATTATCCCAATGTTTTTTATCGCGATGCAATCCATAAAAAAACATCAAAACTATAGTGCCTTTCGGATAGGTATAATGCTGATAGGTATCATCGTTTAGCGCAATACGATCAACGATCCATGCTGGCGGATACAATCGCATACCTTCGCTGATTACTGCGTTCAATCGATCGTGCCGAACACATTGCTCCAGACTTAGATTTTGCGTTTCACCTCTTAATCTATTCAATTCTTTAGGATGATTCGCCAACAGATATAACATCCACGAAAGTGCATTGCCTGTTGTTTCGTGGCCGGCAATGATCATTACTAAAATCTCATCAATGATTCGTTCTTCATCCATAGCCTCGCCTGTGTCTTCATAGCGGGCATCCAATAACATATCCAGCAAATCATTGAATTTTGTACTGCTCAATTTTCTTTCTTTTATGATGGCGCTGATAATCGAACGTGCCCTTTGAGCATTATCTAAATTCTTTTGCACCTCACCGGAAAGCTTAAACCACCAACTTAAATAAGGCTGGCGAATATCTTTCACTACAAAAGCCTGCGTCTCGTTTATAAAACCATTCAACTCTTTTCTACTGACTTCCGGAACTTCTACATCGAATAAGGTATTGATCACGATTTCAAAAGCGAGTTTGTTCATCAATGGATAGAAATCAACCTGTTCTCCGATAGGTAATACTTTTAAAAAATCATCTACTGTTTTTTTTATGATATCATACAACGCTTTTATTTTGTCGGCATGAAATCCAGGTTGAATTAGTCGTCTTTGTTTCAGCCAAAAATCTCCATTGGATGTCAGTAATCCATTACCTAAGAATTTACCCAACTGGTCAGTCACCATGGGCGATTTGTGATAATTCTTATGATTCGTCTTGAGCACATGATCTATGAAGCCGGGATCCTGAGTCGCAATCATTTTGCGCGAACCAAGGCTTACCGAATAGGTACCATCAAATCGCAACATACTTTCTTCCATTGTGCCCACCGGATTCTTAACCTGCTTGATGGTTCGCACGATTGATCTAAGGAAATTATAACCGGAAGGAAATGAATACTCGCTCATAGTTGTAAACTTGTTCGCACGAATGCTGAATGAATTACGAAGTTTAAAGTTGGCTAATTCAACTAAATAAAACTATTCTCTTAAATTGCAGGCGATCAAAATATTGAAGGATGGTCATTCACAACAACTTTGCTGATTTCGTTCTCTTCCTATATGTACACATGGCACATGTGGATGGTGACTATCACCCTGCGGAGATGGATGTGATCCGAAGTAAAATGCAAAAGATTTTTCCAAAAGAAAGTGATCCGGAAACAAAACTTCAGGAGGCCGTAAGACAATACAAAGCTTTTGATCAGACCAAACTAACCGAAATGTGTAAGGCCACGTTTAACCATTTCAGCCAGGTTAAATTCGTACAGAAATACAAGGTATACACCGATATGTATGAGATCATCAATGCCGATGGTACCATTGACGAATCGGAAACCAAGGCGCTTGAAGTGTTAAAAGAAATTATTGATCTGGGTTCTGAATCAAAATCACTATGAAATCACTTATCCTACCTGCATTGTTAATCCTCTCCATCTTCGCTTGCGAAAAGCCCAGAGATACATCTTACTTATTAGATGAGTATGATCAACCCGAGATTACAAATGTTACGCTTCGTGATACCTTACCTAAACAGAATCTTTTATCACATCTTTTTATTCAGGAATCGAAAGGTGTAAAAGCAATTTATAAATCAGGAAGGTATACCTGCTACTTCGAATACCAGGCAAACCAACAAGACATACTCAAAATAATAAACGTATTACCTTTTGATATTAACACCCGTTTATCGGACACCCAATGCCGAAACATGAATCAGGATTTTTCATTGAATGGAAAACGGATTCGTTCCGAGAGGGAAATTGAATCTTCGGCTTTCTTTTGGAACATCAACCCGGAAGACTTTGTTTATTATGAGTGTATTAAAAGTCCGATGCGCCACACACTTTTGTTAGACAAACACTCGAATAGAATTTTACACCGCATTGAATCTGAATCGTAAATCATTAACTGTAATAAGGTAGTCGTGCCACCACTTAAAGTGGTGGCACGACTACCTTATTATGAATCTTTCTTTGTTGCTAACTTATACAACATCAAAGCCATGGCAGCAAAAAAGATAACGCCAAGAATGGCATAACCGCCCTCACCCAATAAAGAAGTCAGACCATGCTCTGCACTGATCTCTTTCATTCCTTTGAAAACGCGTTCATTAACGGAAAGCAAGGCAACAACAACACCCGCTAATGCACCACCAGCAATTAAACCTGTGGCGAATAAACTACCTCTGCCTAATTCATCATCTTGTTTTGCTTCGCCTTTCTTCTCGCTTCTCCAGTCGACAATACCTTTGATGGCACCACCAACAAAAATAGGAAGGGTTGTAGAAAGTGGCAGATACAAACCAATAGCAAAAGCAAGTGCTTTTATTCCGCAGAGTTCAATCATCACTGCAATAAAAACACCCACCATTACAAATTGCCAATCGAGATTGAAAGACAAAATACCTTTTGCAAGCGTGGCCATCAAGGTAGCTTGTGGAGCAGCGTAACGTTCACTTCCAATAGCATGTGTTATACCTTGTGCTGCCATGTCTGCTGTAGGTGTATCCAGTACTTTTACAACAATACCAATAGCGATTGACGAAACGATTGCGCCAATAAAGAGTGCCAGCTGCTGATACTTTGGAGTAGCGCCAACAATGTAACCTGTTTTTAAATCCTGAGATGTTGCTCCTGCATTCGCTGCAGCAATACAAATCATCCCTCCCACAACTAACGCAAGAGGCTCATATACTTTTCCACTCCATCCAATGGCTGTAAAGATTAAACACGTACCCATTAACGTTGCAATGGTCATCCCTGAAATCGGACTATTACTAGAACCAACCAAGCCAACAATGCGACTGGCAACCGTAACGAAGAAGAAACCAAAAATGATTACGAGAATACCAATCAATAATTTCTGAAGCATATTCTCTCCGGGTATTTGAGGTAGTACAGCAATCAAAGCCACCAAAGCAATACTTCCAAAAATCACAACTTTAAATGACAGATCACGCTCGGTGCGTAAAATACCACCTTCACTTTTTTCTTTCAATGACGCAATGCTATCCGTAAAAGAGCTCACAATGGTTGGGATGGTTTTCATTAAGGTAATGAATCCACCTGCAGCAACAGCTCCTGCTCCAATTTGCCGGATGTACGCTAAGTAAAGTGCCTTAGAAGGATTTGTAAATTCTTTTGTTACCGGATTCCAACCTCCGGTACTGCTACTTCCTGGAACATTTATATCCGAGAGATACCCTAAGGTCATCAGCTGATTCGCTACTGTTTCAAAGGGAACAAGTGTTGCCAGCAAAGGAATAATTGCCCACCACGCCAACACTGATCCGGCAACCAATACACCACTTATCTTTGGTCCGATAATGTAACCAACCCCAAGATATTCAGGAGTAATTTCACCATTGGTAGTAGCCGATGGCCAAAACTTATTTACCTGACTGGTGACAAACGCGGGTGTCTCTGCTATAACATGAAATACTTTTTGAAAAATAGCATATGCCATGGCGATGCCCATTCCCATAAAAGCTGTAGCGGCAAAAACTCCACCCTTCTCTCCGGCTTGTAATACAGAAGCACAGGCTGTTCCTTCGGGATACGGTAGTGTATCATGCTCTTTTACAATCAATGATCTTCTGAGCGGAATCATCATCAACGTTCCTAACATTCCACCACAAGCGGCAAGAATAAGAATGGTTAAGTAGTTGAAATAATTTTCTCCAACACTGATACCATTTTCACTGGGTGATAGAAATAAAAATCCCGGTAAGGTAAAGACAACACCAGCTGCAATAGACTCCCCTGCTGATCCGGTGGTTTGAATGATATTGTTTTCAAGAATTGTGGTCTTCAAAAATTTCCGCCCCAGCGTAATAGCAATTACCGCAATCGGTATTGAGGCTGAAACAGTAAGACCGGCTTTCAACGCGAGGTAAACGGTTGAGCATCCAAACAAGATTCCAAACAAAGATCCAAAGACCACGGACTTCACCGTGAACTCTGCAATGTTCTGTTCAGGAGCAATGTAGGGTTTGAAAGATTTCGTTTCTTCCATGATTTAAAATTTAGGTATAGGTTTAGGTTAATGAGACATTTACTTTCTAATGAACATTGCCCATCAGTTTGCGAATAGGTTTATACAATACAAGTACAAACAATCCTACACCAAGCATGATCTTCATGAAATATGCGAATAGATCTACCAGCATTTGTGGATTTGCTTGTATGGCTTTTTCATCAAATTCACCAGCATACAATCCTGCAATCAGATTTCCGAAGGCAAGGCTCATGAACCATATTCCCATAAGTTGTCCCATCAAGTTCTTTGGCGCCAGCTTTGTCGTTGCACTCATGCCTGTTGGATAAAGGCATATCTCTCCAAAGGTGTGAAAGGTAAAAGTTAAAATCAGCCACCATGGAGATGCCAGACTTCCTCCTGCAACAACCATTGACCCGCCCATCATTACAGCAAATCCAAGCGCAATAAACAAAGGTCCGAATGCAAATTTTACAGGCGTTACAGGGTTCATCTTTCGCTTACTTAACCAAACCCACAGCCATGCAAAAATTGGAACAAAGACCACCACAACTAAAGAAGGAACAGATTGAAACCATTCTGGGCGAATACTAAAATTCCCAATCTTCAAGTCCGTATAATTTTCAGCAAAAAGATTCAACGATGAGCCCTGTTGCTCGTAACCGGAATACAGAACAGCAGAGGTAAGGAAGAATATAGCAAGAGCAACCAACTTCAGTCGCCCTGATTTATCCTGCCCGGTGAAGAACATTAAATAAACAAAGTAGAGGATGACACTAAAGATGAGTATGAAGCCCGACCACTGGGCAACAAGGACAGGATCAATGACAATAACTCTTTTAAAAAGCAAAACAACAAAGAGTATAAGTAAAGCAGCCAAACCGACTAATGAATTTCGAATAGTACGATCACGCTTTTGTTGTAATGTTGAATCAGCAAGTCTTTCAGGATGCAATCCTGCATCTCCAAGGTTTCGTTCAGTCAATTTATACTGAATCAATCCTAACACCATACCAACTCCTGCAGCAGCAAAACCGTAGTGCCAGTTGTACGTCCGAAGTTCGCCCACAATTAATGGTGAAATGAACCCTCCAATGTTAATTCCCATATAGAAAATAGAAAAGCCAGCATCTCTACGGGCTGGCTCATCCGCAGTGTATAATTCTCCTACCAGACTACTAATAGTAGGTTTCAATAAACCTGTACCAATGATGATGAGTAGTAGTCCGATGAAAAATGTTTCCTGCATCGGAAATGCAAGACATAGATGACCAAGCGCAATAATACACCCACCGTAAAAAACAGATTTCCTTAAACCAAAAAACTTATCAGCAAGCCACCCACCGGGAAGTGCCATCAAATAAACAAACA
>DAIQPD010000182.1:0-8152 GCA_036787535.1 Chryseolinea sp. | reverse complement strand
TGATATTTTTGACCAACATGGAGAGGTTAAGGACAGCGCATTAAGACTTAATAGAAAAGTTGAAGTTGAACGATTAGCCGAATGGCTACCTTTGATTCATCCAAACAACGTTGGGTGGATTATTAATCTAGTAAATAAAGCAGATCTTTGGTGGGGAACTGCAGATATTGCAAATAGTCATTATGAAAATGGAGATTATGGTGCTGCATTTAAGACGATCGACAATTACACACATGTTATAACTTTGCCATACTGTTCAATAATCAAACCCTACTATGATAGAAGGACTTCCGGACTTTACGGAGAGATTCAAAAAGAACAGATGCATGACAATTTGATTCACCAATTATTGAATCTATTAAAGGAATAAATGATGACAGAACGAGATAAAATATTAAAGGAAGTTGAGCAAAGCCCTTTTCGACAACAATTGGAAGAGCTTATTTATATTTCAAAAAAACTTCGTGCTTATGGACTATACATTCTCATCGGACTTGTATTATCGATTGTTTTATTGGCCACCTACGTTGTTCTCCTACAGCTCTTGTATCGTGGTGAAAGCTACATTATGTTCCAGCTCTCACTATATGCTTGGAGTTACGCCTTACTGATAATGGTTTTTGGCATTTCAATATTGTATAAGTTCAACTCTATCAGAAATAAAGGTATGATTATTTATGACGAAATAACTGAGGAGATTGATTGGAGTTCTAAACGAAAGGAGTTTCTTCATAGACCACCACTTGAAACAAGAATAATCATAAAGGAGTTTTTAAAATCAGGCGACTTACCATTTACATCCGGTCCAAACGGACAGTCGTTTTACCTAATACTTTACATAGCAGTTAGTATTTCGACAATAATAATGATGGCTTTAATGGGAGAGTCAATCTAATTTGGAACTAACCAGAGACAAAGATTAGAGCGGTTAGTAGCTCAACCAATAAAGAAAATGAATGTGCCATTCTGTGCCAGCAGTGTCTCCGCCTCGGGACGCTGCGTAATAAAACAACCCTCTCCACCAGTCTCAATAGCCAGAGGTCTTGCAACTCTCCCCATATCTTTTTACATTGTTCAACGATTCCGCTGCCCCACCTGATCCAATCCGATCCCAGCCCACAGAGGAATCAAAACAGTTTTATAATTAAAAAACAGCTCTTGTATAAATTTCTTAGCAACAGGGCAGTTAAAAGAATGGACGATAAACCAAAAAGCAAAATAGATTCAGCAACAGAAATCCATCTGGAAAGGACTTTTGAATTAATTACGTTAATTGAGACGAAAAGCAATTTTATAATAAAGTCAGATTACCCGACAATTGACGGACTTGCACTGACACTAGTGAAGGGAGAAAGATGCTTCAAACTCGAAACAGGACTTATTAATCCAGTAGAAAAGCCCGTCATGTATCAGGATGACGGTTATGGATACTTTAAGCCTTTTGAATTAGTGAACGAAGGCTTCAGATTAAATATTCCTCAAGGTGTTTCAAAGCTAAACATGATGTTTGGTGAAGGGAAGTCAGATGGAGAAATAACAGAGCTTAATAGTGGTATTAATCGTGGTAGGATTTATTACGGCAGAGCAGTAATTCCAATAAAACAAAGTCCGAATAAGTTGCCCCAAAAATATATTGAGAGTGGAGCTTTTGCTACTGGGAACTCAAATAGGCCTCTTGGGTTAGTTACCACTAAAATTAATGATAATAAATTCTACTTCTTTGATTATCGATTCAACCAGCAATATTATTTCATAGTTGAATCACAAACACCACTTAAATCTGACAACTTCGAAAATCAAGTAAATAGTATTTTATACTCTTATGCCTTGCTTTCCGGTTTTCTTCCTAGAAACGAGATCTACCTTTTCTACTCAGAAACTGAAAAGCTTAACGACAATTTAATATTTGAGTATCGCAAAATTCAAGGAACAGTTGACTCGGGAATGGAAGTGATTTCTCCTGATGATTTTCGAGACATTGAAAGACAAAAAGGAAATCAGGTAAGTAGACTTGACTCAGTGGTTAAGTCAGCCATTTTTTCGAACCTTGCTTCACTTGTATTTAATGATAGCAGATTATTAAGGGCTCTTAGCATAATAGCAGAAAGCAATATTTATCCGTTGGAGATTAGAGCGGCAACATATATGGTTGCACTAGAGACTGTTAAGAATATTATCATTGAGATAAATGAAGATAAAGTAAATCCAATTAAGGACAAATTGATATCCAGAAAGCTCATCAAGGAAATTAAAGCTTTAATCGAAAAACTAAACCCTTCAGTATTCAATAACAAAGGAGCAATAATTTCCAGAGTAGAGCAGATAAATCAGATTACAAACACAGATAGCATATACAAAGTGTTTGAATTATTGGAGTTACAATTAAATAATGATGATAAAGAGTGTTTAGCAAAACGTAATGATTTTTTACATGGCAGAGTCCCTTTTGAGAGTGAAATACTTTTTAAGCACAGTAAAGAATTGCAACACATTACATACAAAATTCACTTCTTGATAACTTCATTAATTCTAAAGTACGCTGGCTATTCTGGCTTCATAAAGAATAACCCTAAGTACTTTGATGTATTCGTTTCTAAAAGTGACATTAAGGAACCCTTATTTAGAAAGATTTGAGAAACTACCCTCTCTAGTCTAAGTCTTCTTTATTTAATCCATCTTCAACGAATCCACTGGATTACTTTTCGATGCCCGTAAAGTCTGCGAACCAATAGTAAGTAAGCCCAGAACAAGAAGTACGCATGTTCCGATCAATACTGTAGTCCAACCAAATTCCACTCGGTTCGGAAATTCCTGAAGCCATAAATTGCTTACGAAATAACTTAACGGTGCACCAATGCCAATGGAGATCAGCAGCATCTTTAAAAATCCTTTCGACAACAAGAAGGCAATGCTCCAGTCTTTTGCGCCCAGTATTTTTCGAATTCCTACTTCTTTGGTTTTGCGCTCTGCCGTATAGGTTGCCATACCCAGCAAACCCAAACACGCAATGATGATGGCCAGAATAGAAATGAATCCTAGAATAGAAACCACATCAAAAATACCGTGATGAGTGGCCTGCAATTGTTCATCAAAGAATTCATACTTAAACGGATGGGCAGGGTCGATCTTCTTCCACTGGCGTTCAAGATTCGCCATCGTCTGCATCAAATCCGTTGAACTTAACTTTACATTCAGGTATTCAAAGTTGTTCGGTCTGTTCTGTACCATTAACGGTTTAATCTCATCATCATTGATTAACATCCGATAGCGAAAGTCTTTCACCACGCCAACAATCTTAAACTGTTCAGTGCCCCATTTCGTTTCCACCATCTCGCCAATCACTTCCGATGGAAGCTTAAAGCCTAACTTCTTTACCATGGCTTCATTCACCACAATATTTTGAGCAGGCTCTTCCGCCAGTACATTTCTGCCGGCAAGAAATTTAATGCCGAGGTTGTTCATAAAATGTTCATCCGCAAACAAGAGATCGTTGCCGAAGTATTCATCTTTGCTCCCCAACTTCCGCATTTCATTTCCATTGCTTCTGCCACCCGCAGGGATAACATCACACGCTGAAATAGAAACGACACCTGGTATACTTTGTAATTCGTTGGCAAGCTTTTGATGATCGATTCCCTGCAATTCAATATTCACCACGTTGCTGGTGTTAAACCCATAGTCAAACGCAAGGAAATGTTTAAACTGGTTGTATATCAGAATTGACGTGGTGATAAAAAACAAGGAGATCACAAACTGCGATATGCCCAGCACTTTGCGCATGCCCAGCTTTCCGGGCGCTACGGCATGTAAATTCTTCAACACTTTTATCGGTTGGTACTTTGATAAATACAATGCCGGATATAAACCGGCTACAACGCCAATCGCCAATGCGAAGCCAATGAACATTAAATAAACCGATGGCACCATCGGAAGTTCAAAGTTCAAATACTGATTCACCCACAGTCCTTTAAATGCCGGCACAAGAAGAAGCAAGAGTACGAACGCCATAGCCAGGGAAATCATAGCCGTAATAACAGACTCACTCAAAAACTGGAAGATGAGATTCTTTCGAAAGGCACCCGTCACTTTGCGCACACCAATTTCTTTTGCACGTGTAAGCGCTCGCGCAATGGAAAGATTGGTATAGTTAAGACAAGCCGATAGCATAATGACAAGCGCCAGCGCCCACAAAAAGTAATACCCAATTAACGGCATGCGATTATTCGTATCGTTTCCGGTAAGCCCTAAGGCTACATCTTCTAAGGCTTGAGGTTGCAGTTTAAAACCTTTCGTTAAGTCCGATTTAAGATTAGCATATTTGCGAATGACCAGATCATTCAACGCTGCTGATAAGTCTGCTGTATTTTTATCCTCATCTAAAAGCACAAACGTATAGGAGCGAAAGTACCATTCCCAATTGTTACTCAAATCATCCGTCTTCTTGTCGGCCACAAACGACTCACGAGTAGAAGAAGATACCAACACATCAAATGTTAGGTGTGATACATATTTGGATTCATCGATTACACCCGTGATGGTAAAACTTCCCCAGGGTGATGCAGCAGAAGAAACACCATCAAAGTCAACCGGAAAGGGTAATTGCCGATCAGAAAAATCGACCACCTTACCAACGGCTGTTTCATTGCCGAAAAGTTTAGTAGCCACTTCACGACTAATCACCATCGAGAAAGGAGAGGAGAGTGCGGAGAGTTTATCACCTTCTTCCAATTCGAAACTGAAAATGGAAAAGAACGATGGCTCAGCAAAGTAGCCACACATTTCAGTTACATTCTTTTGGTAGGAAACATCACCACCAACACCCGGAGTAAGATTAGTGGCTTGTTCTATTATAGGATAGTCTGCCTTCAATGCATGCGCCAACGGGTAAGGTGATGTGGCATACGGTTGGCGAGATCCTTCCTGGTCGGATAATATTCTATAAATGCGATCTTTCTTTTCGTGGAACTGATCATATCGATCCTGATCGGCCAGCATCAGCATGATCAACATACAAACCGACATGGCCACGGCCAGTCCGAAGATGTTAATGAATGAAAATGTTTTATACTTCAGAATGTTTCGGATTCCGACTTTGAAATAATTACTGAACATATCGTATTGATTTAATTTTTTATATCCTTCTGTTGGCCTGATGATCCCCGGTCTGAAGAGCAGCAATACATCGATGATAAATTTTCTATCTGCTTTTCGTTTTCCAAATGCTTTTACGCGTTCATCATACAACTCTATCAAATCTCCCTCAATGTATTTCAACAACTTCGGATGGCAGAACCAGCGGAAGAAGAGGAGGGGGAGTTTAGGGGGCGCGGTCATCTGTTATCTGTTATCGGTTAATGGTTAATGGTTAATGGTTAATAGTGAATAGTTAATGGTGAATTGTGTATCGTTATTCGTTAGTGATTCAGCCTGTTTTAACTTCATGCTACACTGGTATTACTATTAACCATTAACTATTAACCTTTTTACTCCGACCTCAATCCCTTCACCGGACTCGTCACAGCTGCTTTTATCGATTGAAAACTTATCGTAAGGAGGGCAATCAAAACAGAGGTGAAGCCCGATAGTACAAAAACATCCCAGCCTATTGTTGTTCTGTATACATAATCTTCGAGCCATCGCGACATCAAGTACCAGCTGATGGGCGCAGCGATTGTGATGGAAATTATAACCAGTTTCAAAAAGTCCCAGGTGAGCAATTGGAACACACTGTTCACCGAAGCACCAAGTACTAACCGCACGCTGATTTCCTTGCTTCGCTGTTCTACCATAAAGGCGGATAATGCGAACAAGCCCAAACACGCCACTACGATGGCGAGTATGGAAAAGCTGGTGAAGATTTTCCCCATGCGCTGCACATCGGTGTACATCGCAGCATAACGATCATCCAAAAATGAAAAGCGAACAGGCTGATGCGGTGCAAACTTATCCCAGACCTTGGTGATGGATTGAATGCTTTCATTCATATCACCACCCGCTTTTAGTTTAACAGCAAGTACAGATGCTTCAAGGCCCAGCGCTAATCCCAGCGGGCGAATGTCTTCACGTAGTGATTCGTAATGAAAGTCTTCAACGATGCCAATCACCGTCCATAGCCCTGCGTAGTTGGTGATGCGTTTGCCCAACATGTTGCCGCCCAATTCTTTGGCCATCTTTTGATTGATGATAATCCCACTTGAGTCGGATGCAAGATCGCGATTGAAGTTTCGGCCTTCTACCAGTTTAATGCCGAGTGTGTTGAGGTAAAATTCATCGACACGCCAGAATTGACTCGATAAAGCTGGATCAATGTTTTTACGGCCTTCGTTCCAAAAACCATTGCCATTTCTTTTCGAACCGCGCACGGGTAAGTAATCGCCAGTAGAAACTTCCACTACCTGAGGCGCTTCACGCAACTCATTGGCGAAAGCAACAACCTGAGACCCCAATGTTCCGGTTCCCTGGATCAGCAACACTTGCTCTTTATCGAACCCTATCTTTTTATTCAGGATGAAGTTCATCTGCTTTTGAATCACCATGGTGCCGATGAGGAGAATGATGCTGATGGTAAACTGAAAAATTACCAGCGAACTTCGGAGTGGTGAGCTTTTAGCACCCTGCGTCAACCGGCCCTTTAACACTTGAATCGGTTTGAATGACGATAAGTAAAATGAAGGATAAATACCCGCGATGATGCCCACCAGCACGGACAACCCTACGAGGGCAGGAACAAACCACCATTCGCCCCATGGTATCGAAATTGTTTTTCCGGAAATCGCATTGAAGTATTGCAGCATCATAGTGGCGATGGTTAATCCCAACACAAAAGAGATTAAACTGAACATCACCGATTCGCTGAGAAACTGATTGATGATACTACCGCGATGTGAACCTACCACCTTTCGCAGACCAACTTCTTTCGCACGGTTTGCCGATTTGGCGGTAGAGAGGTTGATGAAATTGATAGCCGCAATCAGCAGGATAAAGAGCGCGACTCCTCCAAACAACCAAACCATCCGAATGTCACCATACACCAGATTGTCAGAAACACCTTCTGAGAACAAGTGAATCTGTTCAACAGGCTGCAATTCTAAGTGTGCTTGTTTTTCCGTGAAAAATTTCTTCACATTCTCTTCAGACTGCCCACCCGCGATCATCCCCGGCATAAAGTATTTTTCTATCACCTCTTTCGAGATTTTAGATTCAAGTGATTTGACATCGGTACCTTCTTCCACTAGAAAGTAGGTGGCGTAGTTACTAGCACCCCATGTTTTCTGTTCGCCATTCCAAAATTCAAGGCCTTCCATTCCGATTAAGAAATCAAACTGCAGATGTGAAGTGGTTTTGAAATCTTCAATCACGCCACCAATGGTGTAGGGTTTATCCACCTGGTTATTCACCACTAAAGCTTTGCCTATTGGATTTTCATTTGGAAAGTACTTATCCGCTTTTCGCTTGGTGATGACGATAGCACCCGGTTGACTGAGCGCTTTCCTGGGATTGCCATAAATAAATTTGAGTTGAAACATATCAACCAATGACTGATCGAAATAGACAAAGCCATCATCGTAGGCATTGTCTTCGCTGTCGGCAGCACGCACCTCACTGGCACCCGCTCCAAAAAGTTCGCTATTGTTGTAGCGACCGGCATTCACTACTTCAGGAAAATCCTGGTCAATTGCCGATGCCATGGGCGCTGGAAAGGCCACGCCTTTTTTAATGTCACCATTTTCAGTAATCACGCCCAAGACTCTGTACAGCTGCTTGTGGTTCGCATAGTGTTTGTCGTATGAAAGTTCATCCTTAATGAACAATGCAATGAGCAGACAAGCAGCAACGCCAATGGCAAATCCACCAATCTTGATGAATGAATACATTTTTTGTTTCAGGAGACTTCTCCAGCTAATCGTTAAATAGTTTTTCAGCATACCGTAATGGTTTAGTCGTTGGTGTCCTTCCGCAGGCTTTATAATACCGGGCCTGAACAGGCAGAGCACGTCAATAATAAATTTCAAATCCGCTTTTCGTTTACCAAATTCTTTTACCCGTTCATCATA
This sequence comes from Chryseolinea sp., assembly GCA_036787535.1. Taxonomy (GTDB): domain Bacteria; phylum Bacteroidota; class Bacteroidia; order Cytophagales; family Cyclobacteriaceae; genus Chryseolinea. The sequence continues at coordinate 98 of DAIQPD010000182.1, read as the reverse complement.
CAACTCCATCAAATCTCCTTCGATGTATTTCAACAACTTCGGATGGCAGAACCAGCGGAAGAAGCGGAGGGGGAGGTTGGGGGGCGCGTTCATCTGTT
>DAIQPD010000181.1:1598-8226 GCA_036787535.1 Chryseolinea sp. | reverse complement strand
TCATTAAAGAGCGGTTAATTTTGCGTTACTTAAAAATGAGAAACTTAAAATGGATAGCGTAAAACAATACTTTGCAGGATTGCGAATACGAGGTAATATCTATGTCGCATTAGCCTACAGACTATTCATTGTCCTGGTGTTGTTCTCCGCTTGCCGCATTGGATTTTATGCTTTTAATATCATCTCTTTTCCCGGAGTTACATGGCAATACTTTTTGCATCTTATGCAGGGTGGTCTGGTGTTTGACGTGGCAGCAATTCTGTATGTCAATTCCCTCTATATTGTATTGATGATGATTCCGCTAAACCTAAGGTTCAATAGGTATTATCAGATTGTTCTTAAGTTTTTATTCGTGATCACCAACGGACTTGCTTTAACATCCAATGTTGCTGATTTCATTTACTTCAAGTTCACGCTGCGCAGAACTACTGCCGATGTATTTCAACAGTTTGAAAACGAAACCAACCTTTCGGGATTACTTTATCATTTCATAATCGATTATTGGTATGCAGTAGTCGTTTTGATTGTATTTCAGTTTTTATTGATTTGGCTTTACAGTGTGGTGAAGGTAACAGGGCCTCAATTGAAAAACAGGATTGTTTATTATGCGTCAGCCTTGACAATGATGGTGATCATAATGACACTCTTTGTCGGTGGCGTGCGGGGTGGATATAAATCCTCAACCCGACCTATTACATTAAGCAATGCTGGTGAATATGTAAAAAATACAAGGGATATAAGCATTGTGTTGAATACACCTTTCGCTATTCTGCGCACATTAAGCAGAACACAAGTTCAGAAGGTAAATTATTTCACCGCTGAAGATGTTGAGAAAATTTATAACCCAATACACATTCCTGATGATAATGCTCCTTTTAAAAAATCGAATGTTGTTGTGATTATTTTGGAAAGTTTCTCAAAGGAATTTGTTGGATCGCTGAATAGTCATAAGAAGTTCGGAAAGTTTGAAGGATACACTCCTTTTTTAGATTCATTAATCCGATACAGTTTAGTATTTGAAAATTCTTTCGCTAACGGAAGAAAATCGATTGATGGATTACCTTCTGTTATGAGCAGCATTCCATCGTTAGGCGTTCCGTATTTTCTTTCTCCCTATTCTGGAAATAAAATTAACAGCCTTGCTTCGGTTTTGGGTGAGAAGGGATACCATACTTCGTTCTTCCATGGCGCGCCTAATGGGTCGATGGGATTTCAGGCCTTTATGAATGTGGCCGGAGTACAGCATTATTTTGGTAAGGATGAGTATAACAATGATGATGACTTTGATGGTATATGGGGAATTTGGGATGAACAGTTTCTGAGCTTCTATGCCGATAAAATGAATGAATTTCCCCAGCCTTTCATGTCGTCTTTTTTTTCAGTTTCATCTCATCATCCGTTCAAGATTCCTGAAAAGTATGATGCGCATTTTAAAGGAGGTCCGTTGGTAATTCATCGATGTGTTGAATACACCGATTATTCATTGAAGCTTTTCTTCAAAAAGATTTCGAAAATGCCATGGTATAAGAATACGCTCTTTGTCATCACGGCCGATCACGTATCGTCTGAAATTGAATTTCCTGAACACAGAACTGCGTGGGGTTATTTTTCTGTACCCGTTATTTTCTTCAAACCTGACAATAGTTTAGCGTTTCGTTCAAAACAGATTGTTCAGCAGATTGATATTATGCCAAGTGTATTGGGGTATTTGCACTATGACAAACCGTATTTAGCTTTTGGGCGCGATGTTTTTCGTGAACGAACGGAGCCGTTTGCTTTTAATTATAATCACGGTTATCAGCTTTTTCTGGATGATTACCTTCTTGAGTATGACGGAACAAAATCAATCGGAATGTATGATTTTAAAAGAGATCAAATGCTGCAGCGAAATGTATTGAATGACAAAAATGATGTGCGACTAAGAATGGAGCAAAAAATTAAAGCGATCATCCAACAATATAACAATCGTATGGTTGATAATAAACTAACGGTTGAAACGCCTTAGTTTGAAATTTTTATCAAGTAATGCTTTTTTAGAATTGACGCGCGTGTTGTTGAATTGAGAAATTTAATTGAAGCCGCACGCGATACCCGATAGTCAAAGGCAGAGTCAATTTGTGTAAAGGTAATGGCGTATCGCTTCAGTTCATTTATTCCGGCTTCGCCTGTATAAATAAGTGCATCTTTAGGAAGATTTGTATTTTCTTGTAAAAGAATATCTGGAGTAAGTCTTTCGCTATAAAAATCAAAACTATTACTGCGTTCAAATCCTGTAAGGTAAAAAGTGTTATTGTCTTTCGAATTTAATCTGGAGGCAAGAACATTGCCGGCCTGATATTGTAAAAGTTGGGGATAGAAATTGGTGTTCAGTATAAAATTGACAATAACGGAAGCAATTAATGAGAGTGCGATTGTTTTTCGGATCCCTTCAAGACTTCGCTGAAGAAAGTAGTAAGAGAATAGCATTAGTATAATTCCTATTACAATCAGGGGCGATTGGATAGGAAATACCTGAATGTTTAAAATTGCAATCAGGACAAGCATGATTCCAACAACAACCATTTGAGTTAGGCGCAGATATTTTAAACTATTCTTTCTGAACGTTCGAACCAGAAATCCGGCAACGAGAATAGCCATTAAAGGTAAAATCACATTTATATAATGCGGTAATTTGAAACCTGAAAATGAAACGAGAATTAGAAAGAGCACAATCGTTCCGATGGTGAGGACTTCCATATTATGGCAATACTTAAATTTCTTTTTAATGAGTTGCTTTATCCTTTTCCATAAGGTAATGAAGACAAGGATAGACCACGGCAGAGAAGCCCATAGTATCGTGTGTATAAAAAAGAAAGGATCATTCTTACCGGCACTTCCGAAATTTGTACCTGCAATGCGTTCAGAGTTTTGGGAAAAGAGAATAAATTTTATTCCGGAAATGCCGGAGTTTCCTCTGATTATTTTTTCGGGGTGCAAATCAAATTGAATATAGTAGCATACTAACACGGGGCTTATAAAAAGAAAAAAGAGAATGATTCCTATAATCCATTTCCATGAAAAGAGAATTTTCCAGTTGCGTTGATAGGTAAGGTGAATAACAATTGCCAGGCAAGGTAGGATCGCACCAATCATTCCCTTGGTTGAGAATCCAAGCGCCAGCCCCAGCGAAGAAAGGACTAAATTTTGCCAACGATTTTTTTCACTAAACTCAGCGAGCTGCCAGATGGAGAATATGATGCATGCTGTGAGTACTGCATCCATTCTAACATCATTGTTTGAAAGTATAAATGCGTAGGTTGATGTTAAGATTAGTGCAGCTAAGCGACCGGTGTTTTTATTGTACAATAATTTTCCAAGTCTGAATGTGGAATAGATTCCCAGGATGCTGAACAGGAGAGAGGGGAACTTGAACCCGACTGAAGTAATACCAAATACATGGTAGCTAATTGCTGAAAGCCAGAATAGTAAATGCGGTTTGTCAAGGTAATCAGAGCCATGATCGATAAGAGAAATATAGTCTCCCGAAAGGAGCATGTGAAGACCGATGATGGCATGATGTGCCGAATCATTATTCATCAGCGGAATGAATAAGCCGATAAAATAGATAAGTCCGAATAAACAATAGAAGGTAACGTAGAATTTTCTTGAGAACATACACAATTAGAAATTGTGTGCAAACTTAGATTGCTCACATTACCTTAATGTTTAATACAAATGAAGTTTTATCAGCAGGGTTGCTAATAGTTAACTATGCCAGGTTGTGATAGACATGCTGCACATCATCATCACCTTCAAGAGCATCAACAAGTTTTAATACTTCATCTTGTTCCTCTTCCGACAATTCTTTTGTGGTGGCAGGTATATATTGTAATTCTGTGCTGGTCGGTTCGAGGTTTTTCGTTTCGAGAAATTTTTGAAAATGCCCGAATTCTGTGAACTTGGTATAGATTACAATTCCATCTTCGTTTGTTTCAATATCTTCAGCACCCGCATCGATCAGGTCAAGTTCAATCTCTTCTACGTTAATTTTTGTGGGATCGAATTTAAAAACACCCTTACGCTCGAACATAAATCCAACCGTTCCATTATTGCCCATAGTACCTCCATTTTTTGAAAAAAGCAGACGAACATTGGCCACAGTACGGGTAGGATTATCAGTAGCACACTCAATCATGAGCGGCACTCCATGTGGAGCATATCCTTCATAGGTAACTTCCTGAAAATCTTTTTCTTCTTTCGATGATGCGCGTTTGATTGCAGCCTCCACGCGATCCTTTGGCATATTAACACCTTTCGCGTTCTGCATGGCGGCACGCAACTTCGGATTGTTTTCAGGAAGAGGTCCACCGTTTTTTACAGCAATGGCAATATCCTTTCCGATGCGAGTGAAGGCCTTTGCCATGCGGTCAAAGCGTGCAAACATGGTGTGTTTTCTTTTCTCAAATACGCGTCCCATAACTTCAGATTTTTAACGAGGGGTAAAAGTATAGTAGATCATCCAATCATCAAAACTATTGCGAACAAGATAGCAGATTTGAAAATGCAGACCCTTAAACTCTATGCAGCCCGTTTTGATTTTTCCCATACTACAGATTGCTTGCCACGAAGAAAGCGAACCAGGCCCGCATAGACAGATAAATTCATTACCGCAAAATAGTAGGGAACGAAGAATCCTTTGATGGCTATTTTTTTATCCTGATATACATATCCAAGGTAGGCGATGGTATAAAAGAAAATCTGGGTTAATAGAATTAAGGTATAGAGCGGTTGAGAGTAAAGAGCAAGAAAAATATTGCTGAATAGAATCAAGAGCAAAGAAAGAGGAGCGAGGGTCCATCGCAACACGCGGTGCGATATGTATTGGAAACTAAGTATGCCAAAACGAAAGGGATTAAGTAAGTAGCGAAGCTTAATCATTGCCTGGAAAGCCCCGGCACAAATTCTTACTTTTCGTTTCCATTCTTCAGCCACAGATTCTGATGCTGTTTCTACAGCATAAGCATCAGGCTCGTACATAAATCGGAAACCACGTGCGGTAATGCGAAGAGACATGTAGAAGTCCTCTATGATAATATCCTTTTCTGGCTCTTCGAAAAGTTCAGTGCGAATAGAAAATAATTCGCCTGCTGCGCCAACAACAGAATATACTTCCGCATCTTTCCTCTTCAGAAAGGATTCGTATTTCCAATACATTCCTTCACCCGCTCCGGATGCATTGTCTTCTTCGTTTTTAAAAATCCTTTTTTCTCCAGCCACACCACCTACCTCTTTGTCATTGTAGTGACGCACAATATTCTTAATCGCATCGGCATTAAGATCAGTGTTCGCATCACAGAAAATGACAAATGGAGTTTCAACAAACTTCATTACCCGGTTTACTGCATGTATTTTTCCCTGGCGCTCAGGCTGATGAAAAAGCTTTACAGCATCAAATTTCTGGATGATGGTTGGGGTGCTGTCAGAAGAACCATCGGTAACAAACCAAATCTTCAATTTTTCTGAAGGGTAGTGAAGGGCAAGGGTGTTCTTTATTTTTTGTTCGATGTAAAGTTCCTCATTGTAGGCGGCAATGATCAGAGTAACCTCTGGTTCAAATGATGTTGTCTCTGGCTTACTTCCGCTCTTGTGGGGAAATACCTTGGCTAAAATGTAGATTATGACGCCATAACCTACATAGGTGTACAGAACAATCGATAGAGCAATCCAGAAAATCCAAAAAAAGGTATTAATCATTGTTTTTGATGCTATTTAAAGCGTGAAACTAAGAGTTACTATTAAATAACAGATAGGATAGAGTTAAGATTTTTGGTTAATTTTGGCGGTCTATAGTTTAGTATTATGCGTTTTCTCTATCAAATCTTACTTTCATTCTTCCTATTTCTAAGTTTGAGCAGTTACGCTCAGGTGCCGTCAATTGATGGTCAAAATACAAATCCAATCATTATAAATGAGGGTCAGTCACATACTGTTGTATTTGGTGATTTGATTGTTACAGATGCCGATGATACCTATCCAACTGGGTTTACTCTTACTGTCCTGGCAGGGACGGATTACACAGTTTCCACCCATACCATTACACCTACGGCCGATTTTAATGGGACACTTTCTGTTAATGTTCAGGTGACAGATGCAGCCTTGAATTTGAGTAATGTTTTTCCACTTCAGATTCAGGTTGATGCTGTTAATGATGCGCCAGTGATCACCGGACAAAATTTGGTTACGATCAATGAAGATCAGGGTCGCTTGATAGCTTTTTCTGATCTTTTGATTAGTGATCCTGATAATACCTATCCTACAGGATTTACCTTAACTGTTTCCGGGGGTACGAATTATACTTTCGTTGGCAATACAATTACACCAACCTCAAACTTCAATGGAATGCTTAACGTGAATGTTTTAGTAAACGATGGCGCAGCGAACAGCAACATCTTTCCTCTTGAAGTAACTGTAGATGCTGTTAATGATGTGCCAGTGATTACGGGACAAAATGCAGTTACGATCAACGAAGATCAGGGCCGTTTGATAGCTTTTTCTGATCTTTTGATTAGTGATCCTGATAATACCTATCCTACAGGATTTACCTTAACTGTTTCATCGGGTACGAATTATACGTTCGTAGGTAATACGA
>DAIQPD010000181.1:0-1498 GCA_036787535.1 Chryseolinea sp. | reverse complement strand
ATCAACGAGGATCAGAGTAGATTAATAACTTTTGCAGATCTTTTGGTAAGTGATCTTGATAATACTTATCCTACCGGATTTACCCTAACTGTTTCATCGGGTACGAATTATACGTTCGTAGGTAATACGATTACGCCCACCTCAAACTTTAATGGAATACTTAGCGTGAATGTTTTGGTAAACGATGGAGTATCTAACAGCAACAGTTTTCCTCTTCAGGTAACAGTCAATGCTGTTAATGATGCACCGTCAATAACAAGTCAAAATCCTAATCCAATTAATGTTACTGAAGATATATCCTTTACACTTCTTGTTTCCAATTTAATTATTTCAGACGTTGATAATTCTTCTTTTACCCTTACTGTATTACCAGGAACCAATTACACGTTTAGTGGCAACACAGTTACGCCTACCCTAAATTACAATGGGCCGCTTACCGTTAATGTAAAGGTAAGTGATGGAACAAATGATAGTCCGAGTTTTGGAGTTGCTGTTCAAATCGCACCCGTAAACGACACACCAATAATTGTTAATCAGCAACCCCTTTCTACTGGCGATGGACAGCCTCTTACATTAAAATTTAGTGATCTTGTCGTTTTTGATCCCGATAATACTTATCCCACCGGGTTTGCAATTTCAATTTTGTCTGGAGCCAATTATTCTGTCTCCGGTTTGATCATAACGCCAACGGTAGGTTTTAGTGGAAATCTGGTAGTCCGTGTGTTTGTAGATGATGGTAATACAGCCAGCCCGTTTTATAATTTAAGCATTCAGGTAAACTACACAAATAAGCCTCCTGTTATCACGGGTCAAAACCCAAATCCAGTGACTGCAACAGAAGACACACCCTTTACACCTTCGGTTTCAAATCTGATTATTAACGATCCAGACAATACCTCCTTTGCCTTGACTGTTTTGTCTGGTACAAATTATACGTTCAGTGGAAACATAGTTACCCCAGCACTTAATTATAATGGATCATTATCTGTAAATGTGAAAGTAAATGATGGATCGGTTGATAGTGCACCCTTTCCTTTAGTTTATCAGGTTGCTGCGGTAAACGATCTGCCCACTATTGCCAGCCAAACGCCAAATCCAATCAATGCAACGGAGGATGTTCCTTTCACTTTATTAGTATCCAATCTGAACATCACCGATGTTGACAATTCTGTTTTTACCCTTACTGTTTTGGCAGGTACAAATTATACCTTTAGTGGCAACACAGTTACACCTACGTTGAATTATAATGGCCCATTAACGGTGAATGTTAGGGTACGCGATGGAGCGGCTGACAGCGCGCCTTTTGGAGTGGCTGTTCAGGTAGCACCCGTTAATGATGCGCCAGCGATTACAGGTCAAACGCCTAATCCAATTAGTGCAACTCAAAATACACCCTTCACCATTCTTATTTCGAACCTGATTGTTTCGGATGTTGACAATTCTGTTTTTACCCTTACTGTTTTGCCTGGAACAAATTATACCTTTAGTGGTAACACCA
>DAIQPD010000180.1:0-8252 GCA_036787535.1 Chryseolinea sp. | reverse complement strand
TGCCATCGAAAATTGAAGATTCAGCAACATCATTAGAGTACGCTCCTTTGTTATATTGTTCTGCGGTAACCACCACGTCATTTGGTCTGAACGTTCCATCTCCATTATCAATTACTCCTTTACCAACTATACCGGTTTCTCTACCCAACAAAGTTTCTTCTAATACTCCTGAATAGCGACCCCATGATGTTGTCATCGAATAGATATCACCTCCATAACGTCCATCAATCAGAACATCAAGCGTAATCCCTTTGTAGGTAAATGTATTGGTCAAACCACCCGTCCACTTAGGCGTAAAATTACCAAGCACCTTGTATGTTTCATCAATAACCGGAAGGCCATTTTCACCGTGCACTATATTTCCTTTTGGATCTCGCACAAAGCCAGGACCAAACAATGAACCATAGGCCTCTCCGATTCTTGCTTGCGTTGTTACGTTCCACTGACCACCAAGATTAAGGGCATCAACACCTGGTGCAAGTTCGGTTACTTCACTAATATTCCGAGCCCAATTCAACACAATGTTCCATTCAAATCCGTTCGCCATTTTCACAGGGCTGCCGCTCAATTGAATTTCAAGGCCTTTGTTTACCATTTCACCTATGTTGGTGTTACGTGTGGTATATCCAGAAGCGCCTGAAATTTGAACAGGTATGATTTGATCATTCGTTGTCTTATTGTACACTGTAATAGCAGCATTCAATCTTCCACTCCAGAAACTTGATTCAACACCTATTTCTGTAGAAGTAGTTTGCTCCGGCTTCAACTGCGGATTGAGTAAGCTGTTATTCTCATTCGGAGATAATACAGTTCCCCATGGAGACCTGAATTGAAATGTTTGTTGCAAGCGATATGGATCTGTATCAGAACCTACTTGCGCCCATGCTCCACGAATTTTTAAATAAGAAAGTGTACTTGATTGGATATTGAAAATATCAGATAGCGTAGCGCTGGCTGATACTCCTGGGTAGAAATATGAATTTTCCCCATCTGGTAAAGTACTTGACCAATCGTTACGTCCATTGAAATCTACGAATAGATAGTTCTTGTATGCAAAACTTGCTGTCCCGTAAAAACTATTTACTCGCTTCTGGGATGAGAAGTTAGTAACTGTTAATGCAACACCAGACTTTACGTTTGAAAGGTTATATACGCCAGGAAGTTCCAACTGAGGCGCAGTACCAATTAACTGGGTAAATCTTTCATCGCGTCTGTTACCTCCTCCTGAAATGGAAACTACCACATCGGTACCAAGCTCTTTACGCGCTGTGATAAGGAAGTCCGTATTTGATTCCATACGAGTCTCGGTGTATTCTTGAAAAAATCCGTTACCCTCAGTAGTACTTTCAATTCCTTTTGCTCTGATTCTGGTTTGTCCTTCAGTATAGTAATCAAGCCCGGTTCTTACGAAAAAGCTCAACCAATCTGTTACCTTATAGTTAGCCTTTATGTTTCCATAAATTCTATCTCTTTGGTTACCATTTATGTTGTTATCAGCAGCCCAGTATGGGTTATTCTGAAAGCGGTCATTCCAGTTAATTGGAGAATAACCAGCACCAAGGCCTGTTGTAGCCAGTGGAAGATTTTGGTAATCCTTTAACGCAGCAAAATCAACATTTCTGCCAGACCAAATAAATTGCTGAATCGGATTTTGACCAGTATAACCAGTTACAGGACGGTTATCACTATGTCCGTTAACGTAGTTAGCTGAAAAATCTGCACTTAACTTTTTGGTTAGATTTAATCCAGAGCTTATTGAAACAGTCTTACGTTTCAAATCTGTATTTGGCAATGTACCTGTCTGAGAAAGATTTGTAAATGAAAGTCTAAAATGCCCCTTATCGCTTCCGCCTGACAAGGCTACGTTTTGGGTTGCCAAAACACCTGTCTCTAAATAATCCTTTAGGTTATCTGGTTGAGAAACCCAAGGTGCTGCTTGCTGGTTAGAGTTCCATTGTACTGCCTCAAGACCAATATCCAAAGGCATACCCCAACTTTCATCTACACCTTCATCACCATTTGATCCATCAACATATTGGAAGAAAGTATCACTTGCACCTTGTCCATACGAATTTTGAAAATCAGGAAGACGCATTGGATTGTCAAATTGTGTTGAGATGTTAACTGATACACCCAACCCTTTTGTTCCTTTACCCGATTTGGTTGTAATCAAAATAACTCCGTTAGAAGCTCTTGAACCATAAAGAGCAGCAGCATTCGGACTCAAAACCGTTACTGTCTCTACGTCATCAGGGTTAATATCAGCCGCACCATTACCAAAATCGGTTCCTCCACCACTGCCTGAGTTACCAGTTGCTCTATTACTAATTGGAATACCATCAACCACGAACAATGGCTGGTTATTTCCAGTTAATGAAGAAGCTCCTCTTAGTACAATTCTGCTTGATGACCCAACACCTCCTGAAGTAGTGGTGATCTGAGCTCCGGCAATCTTACCAGAAAGTGAACTAACAATATTTTGATCTCTTGCTTGAGTAAACTGATCACCTTTCACCTCTTGAACTGAATAGCCTAATGCTTTCTTTTGCTGTTCAACACCGAATGCAGTAACAACAACTTCGCTAAGTTGAGTTACATCAAGTGCTAAGGAGATATCCACTGTTGATCTTCCGCCAATTTCAACCTCTTCTGACTTTAATCCAATAAAAGTGAAAACCAAATACTGCCCAGTTGATGAAACACTAAGTGTGTAGTTTCCATCTAAATCTGTAACAGTTCCATTTGTAGTTCCCTTCACTACAACGTTAACACCTGGCAAGCCAGATCCATCCTCGGTTGAGGTCACCTTTCCGGAGACCGTCCGTTCCTGTGCCCATAACTCACTGCTTGTGAGCATGACCACCGCTGTTAAGCATACTAGTAGAATTCTCTTCATTCTGTAATGGTTAGGTTAATGAATATTTAAATATGCGTCCAAACTTATAACAAAATAATAACTCTCAAAAGAGTTGTACCACAAAATTTAGTATGCATACATAAATAAAATACCCCAAAATGGGTCATCGAAATCGTTTGCACCATTATCCGAAAGGGAAATCTGATGGTTTTTAAGTGGTGTGCAACGATTGTTTCCCTAATGTTTGTTTGTTATGGAATAATCCTAAACTCTATTCTTCTATTGAGTTTGCGACCCTCGTCAGAGTCATTGGAGGCGATTGGTATTTCAGAACCATAACCCTTATAATTTAAACGTCTTTTATCAATCCCTTTTTGACTCAAGTAATTATAAACAGAAAGCGATCTTTTGTCAGAAAGCTGCTTATTATATTGAGCAGATCCGGAATTATCCGTATGGCCACTAATCTCAATCCTTAGTTTCGGATTTTCATTTAAGAATCGAATTACCTTTTGCAACTCGGATTTTGATCGATCCTGCAATTCAAATTTATCTACATCGAAAAAGATATTATTCAGAACTACTATTGAACCTTCCTTCGCCTTTTCCAAAGCAATGTTTGCCGTAATCGGTTTAAAATCTTTTACCTCAGAATAATTAAAATTGTAACTCTTAAAAAGATAGGTGTCTTTATTTACATACAGACCATACTCTGCTCCTTGAGTAAGCACTATAAGGTATTCTCCTGTAATGGAATCAGATTCAACTAGTGACTCAATCTTATCCGTTTTTAGATTTATAAGTTCTATTTTAGCTGAGAGCGGTTCTTTTGAAACTTTATCTGTGATTATTCCTGAAACATAATTACTTCGAAACTTAATTTGGTTTTCAAGCGGAATCTCAATCTCATAAATTTTGCTTCTTGAAAGACCTGATGTCAATGTTTCTTCGTGCGAGTAATATCCCTTCTCGCCATCTGCTGTAATGAAAAGGGAAAATTGGTCCTCATGATCATTTAAAGGAGCGCCAAAATTCTTCGGTTCAGACCAGTTAAGGGAATCGCGTTCACAATAAAAAATATCGTATCCACCAAAACCTGGTAATCCGTTCGAAGCAAAATATAGCGTTTGATTGTTTACATGAATGAACGGAGAAATTTCATCGTATTGCGAATTAACCTGTTTACCTGCATTAACTGCTTTTGTCCAATGTCCAACATCATTCAAACTTGAAATCCATATATCTCTGTTTCCAAATCCAGTTCTTCTATCTGAAACAAAATACAGTGTTCTTCCATCGGCTGATAGTGAGGGTTGCGATTCCCACTCTGCACTGTTCACATTTTTTCCAAGATTCTTTGGCTCTGACCACTCACTTCCAACCCTTTTACTTTCGTACAGATCACAACTTCCAACACCATCGCGTCCTGTGCACGAGGTGAAAATAATTTTTCTTCCATCTGCTGATATGGTACAGGTACCTTCATTCAAACGGGTATTAATATTTTTAGAAATGGATACCGGAAATTTCCATTTGTTGTTCAAGTCTTTATCGCATATCACTAAATCCTCATCATCATTCGGTCCATCTCCCACTCTTCTGGTGAAAATTAAATGCTGTTGATCTGCTGTTAACACGGGGAAGTATTGCAACACAAAACGATTGACAGTATCGCTCAGCATTTTTTTCTTATAACCTGAATTATTTTTTTGATTTTTAGACGCATACTCTGCGCTTTTAAAAAGTAAAGTAGCACGGTCTATCTTTTGTCTGTTCTGCGTTTCGTTGTTAACAAATGCACTCAACACCTTCATTGCTTTATCGTAATTACCTTCCAGTAGATAAAGCTCACCCAGATCATACCAAAATACTTTTTTCTTTCTAATATCTTCAGTGAGGCTTAGTCCCTTTTCATATGTTTCCATTGCTTTGGGATACTGCTTCATGGAATGATAAGTAAGCCCCAGACGATAATATGCCTCAACAAATTTTTTATCCTTTGCAATGGCCTTATTTAATAAGACGATAGTTTGATCATAATGGCCCCGTACACGATAATTATCTGCCTGTGTATAATACTCAATCGCTTTTTTCGAGGTGGTGCTGAGTTGTGCAGAAGCACAATTGAAAGTTAAGGATAACGCCAGCAATACTAAGATGTAGGTATACTTCATCTTCAAAACTAAAAAACTATATTGGATACTTCAATTTCGGGCGCATCAAATTCAAGCATAGAGTTGATGAGTTTAAAGGATTCAAAAGATTTTACATCTCCCGCTTGAATTTCCATTTCAGTAATCTCATTTCTTTCTAACAACTTAGTACGCTGCGTTCCTTTAAGCAAAGCAGACCACGGTGTAAACCATTTCTTGCCCTTGCGAAAAATAATGTTGGCAAAAGAAGAATCGGTAACGAGCCCTCGCTTAACAATGAGAATATCATTGCAGCCTTTCCTCAATTCATATAATCTGTTAATTAACTTTCGATCCTGATATTTAAACTCGTACGAAATACGATCATGCTCAACAATTCGCAGTGTTTGAATGGTCTTTGGTTGATATGGAACAAACTCTATTTCTCTCGACTGATCATCATAAACTAATCTGCATTTAAAAAGCCCAACATTCGGTATTTCCATTTGCTTAAGAAACTCTTCCAGATCGAAATGATCATGCACACCACAAAGCATTTTCAATGCGCGGTTCATGCGCTGCTCATGATAAAACAGGTTATGAAACTGTCCATCCAATAATTTTATCGATTCAATTAACAGGGACATATACCTTATCTAGTGCTTCCTGATATTCTGCATGCGCATCACTTTGAGTCGTAATACCTCCTCCGCTTCTATAGAAGATTTTTTCATGCGCTTGTTCAATATACCGAATCATTACACCGCTATCCAAGCTTTCACCATCAAAATAACCGAATACACCAGTATAAAATCCGCGCTTCTCCCCTTCTGCATTTTTTATGATTTCAATTGTCTTTTGTTTCGGTGCTCCGCTGATTGAGCCGGCTGGCAGAAGTGTTACAACTACGTCACCCATGTGTTTTTCAAAATCACCTGATAACACACCTGAAATTTCGGAGCTAACCTGAAGTAGATTTTTAGAATGGGTTCGAATTTCTTCAATGTATCTGAACCGATTTACCTCTACATTACTTGCGACTAAACTCAAATCGTTTCTTATTAAATCAACAATCGTTACATGTTCAGATAATTCTTTTTGATTGGATAAGATTTTCTCTTTTGCATTTGGAACAGCTGCATCAATTGTTCCTTTCATTGGATAAGAAAATATTTTACCTCCTTTTATCTTCACAAACGTTTCAGGTGAAAAAACAAGGAACTTATTCTCGTAAAACAATTTGTATTTGGCTGTGCTGTAATGAAAAATTTCCCGAAAGGTATGATTGATTTTAATTTCCGTTTTAACGGTAAGATTCGTCAGGAATGAATCTCCATACTCCAAATGGCTGAATACCTTATTAAACTTTCGTTGATATTCAAAAAAACTGATTGGCGTCTTTACAATGTTAACCACTTCATAATTGACAGATGAAAGCTTTCCGTTTTTAAATCCGTTGATGTCAAACAATATTTTATTGTCATCAATATCCGAAAGCTTAAAAATTTTTGGATTTTCCATTTCAAAATCAACCATAAACAAAAAAGGGACTTTCTCTTGTCCCCATCTATTCATTTGATTTTTGAATTCTGAAATGTTCATCAATTCTATTTTAGATTTCAGATTTGTGATTTATGATTTATGATTTCATCGTACCTTATCACTCGTTCCTCGTACCACTACGGAATGTTCATATACTTATGTACTTGCAACGAAACTTGCCACTTCTGATTAGCCTTCACGTAATCAATAATCAGCGGAAGCATTTCTTTTTCTTTTGACCATTCCGGCTGCAGAAAAAGTTGACATGATGATTTCACCTGCGAAGCAAATTCTTCTGCCCATGCAAAATCACTTTTGTTAAAGACGATGATCTTCAGTTCATCAGCCTTACCCAATATGGAAGCATGAGGAGCCTTAAATTTCTTGGGCGAAAAACAAACCCAATCCCATGTTCCGGTTAACGGATATACTCCTGAAGTTTCAATGTGTGTTCTTAATCCTGAATCCTTTAGCGATTGAGTCAAATCAGTGAGATCATACATGGCTGGTTCTCCACCGGTAATCACCGCTATCTTTCCTCCACTCACTTTTGCACGAGAGGTAATTTCATGGATGCTCAATGAAGGATGAAGAGAAGCATCCCAGGAATCTTTTACATCGCACCACACACAACCTACATCGCAACCACCCAACCGAATAAAATAGGCAGCATGACCTTGATAGAAGCCTTCACCCTGAATGGTATAGAAGTCCTCCATTACGGGAAGTTCGGTTGTCGTTTTTATTGTGGTTTCCACTTTAAACAAATCGTTGTTCGTTATTCGATAAGAGTTCAAGGTTTCAAGTTCCAAGTTTGAAGTTTGAGCTTAATGCCTTAAATCACAATTCTCAAATCAAAAATGACTTTAAGGTTCTCTTAACTCTGTAGCGCGTAAGGTATTTAACAAGAGTGATGCGATTGTCATGGGGCCAACGCCTCCTGGTACGGGTGTGATGAAAGAGGTCTTGGGTGCAACTGCTTTAAAATCAACATCACCTTTAATTGCCCAGCCTTTCGGATATTCTGGTCCTTCAACGCGTGTTGTTCCAATATCAATAACAACAGCGCCTTCCTTTACCATGTCGGCAGTAACCAATCCTGGTTTACCAACGGCTGTTAAAAGTATATCAGCCGAGCGTGTATAGTTCGCAAGGTCTTTTGTGTACTTATGACAAATCGTAACCGTTGCATGCGCTTGCTCAACTAACATCATACTTAAAGGTGCTCCTGCAATACGGCTCGCACCTATTACAACTGCATGCTTCCCTTCCGTTTCAATTCCATACCTACGCAACAACTCCATTACACCGAAAGGCGTAGCGGGCATAAGCAACGGGCTCTTTGAAATAATGCTTCCGAAATTATGATTGGTAAATCCGTCCACATCTTTATCAGAGCGAATTTTCTCTGTAATCCTTTCAACCGATATATGATCCGGTAATGGAAGCTGAACTATGAATCCATCTACATCTTCATCATCATTCACATGATCAATGTGCTTCATTAATTTTTCTTCACTAATCGTATCCGCAAAACGCATCATGGTATAATGAAAACCAACAGCCTTGCACGACTTCACTTTATTATCAACATACGTCTGACTTGCACCATCATCGCCTACTAAAATAATAGCGAGGTGAGGAATCTTTTTTCCTTCCTGCTTACGAAGAGCTACCGCTTGGGCAATTTCATTTTTGATATCCGTTGATACCTTCTTGCC
>DAIQPD010000179.1:0-8290 GCA_036787535.1 Chryseolinea sp. | reverse complement strand
ATAGTGAACCACGTCATCAATAATAAAGGTGGGATCTTCGTGTGTAGTTGGTCTACAAGTTTCGATACATCCACCCTGATCGACTGCAACGTCTACCAATACAGTTCCGGGACGCATCGTTTTTAACATGTCGCGTGTAATTAACATGGGCGCTTTTGCGCCTGGAATCAACACACCACCGATAATTAAATCATGATCTTTCACCATCTCACGAATGGTATACTCATTTGAAACGATAGTGTGAACATTTTTTGGCATCACGTCATCCAGATAACGCAAGCGATTAATGTTAACATCCATAATGGTTACATCTGCGCCCATACCGGCTGCAATTTTAGCAGCGTTAGTACCCACAACACCACCACCCAGAATTAATACTTTTGCTGGCATCACACCCGGAACACCACCTAAAAGAATACCTCTTCCCTTTAAAGGTTTCTCTAAATATTTTGCTCCTTCTTGTATCGACATTCTACCCGCTACTTCTGACATTGGAATTAGTAAAGGTAGGCTTCCATCAAGACGCTCTACCGTTTCGTATGCTAAGCAAGTAGCGCCACTGGCAATCATCGCTTTAGTAAGCGGCTCATACGATGCAAAATGGAAATAGGTAAATACGAGCTGATCCTTTTTGATGAGTTTGTACTCTTGCTCAATCGGTTCTTTTACTTTCATGATCATCTCTGCAAGGTTGAAAACCTCTGCAGCATCTGCGATCAATTTACCTCCGGCCTTTGCATATTCTTCATCTGTAAACCCACTTCCTACACCAGCCGTTTTTTGTATATAAACCGTGTGGCCACGCTTTACAAACTCCTGTGTGCCCGCGGGTGTTAACGCAACCCGGTTTTCATTATTCTTAATTTCTTTAGGAACTCCTATTATCATATTGCAATCGTTTTAGGGTTGCAAATATACTAACGTATGTACGTAAATAATCGAATACCTGTTAATTTCATTTATTTTCATACAATACTGTTTGAGATTGAATAGCAAACAGGATTGTGTCAATAGAAATATCATTGGAAAATGAATGAAAATAGACAGTATGCTTTTTATGGATCGCTTCGGTTGGGCATGGAAAACTATAAAGTATTTGAAGATGGTTTGGAATTTTTGGGGAAAGCAGAGTTGCGAGGATTCAAGTTATTTTCACTGATTGATTATCCTTACGCGATTTCAACAGAAAATGAGAATGATTGTATTGTTGTGGAGTTATTTAAAATAATAAATATTACAACCGAAGAATCAATACATCAAGTTGAAATGGACGCAGGGTATATTTTTACGAACATTGAAATAGCAAAACAAAAATTTGGTATTTATTTGTTTACAGAAATTAAAGATGAAAATAGGTGGGTAGAAAGCGGAGATTGGGTTGTTTACAAATCATCTCACGCTTTTGAAAGTTAGGAGATATGCCTACTTTTGCCGCTAACGATTGTTCACCTTTCAAATCCCAATATCTTGAACACAATCAAAGAAGCAAAGATTAAATTCTCGCAAGCAAAGGTGAAGGAAATTCTGGCGGACTACAGTTTAGCTGTAGAAAGCAGGGAAGCCAGCATCATTGGTCGCAAGGAAGTGTTTATGGGCAAAGCCAAATTTGGCATTTTTGGCGATGGTAAAGAGATTGCTCAGATTGCCATGGCAAAAGTTTTCCGCAAAGGAGATTTTCGTTCGGGATATTACAGAGATCAGACGTTTATGTTTGCCATTGGCGAACTTACCGTTCAACAGTATTTTGCACAACTCTACGCGCACACAAGTTTAGATGCAGATCCTGCATCGGCTGGCCGTTTAATGAATGGTCATTATGCAACGCGTATGCTCGATGAAAACGGGAAATTGAAAAACTTAACAGAGCAAAAAAATAGCAGCGCTGATATTTCTCCAACGGCTGGGCAAATGCCCCGGTTGTTAGGTATGGCTTACGCCTCTAAGCTGTTTAAACAGAATGAAGCATTACACGCTTACACGAATCTTTCTGATAAAGGAAATGAAATAGCGTTTGGTACCATTGGAAATGCTTCTACATCTGAAGGTATGTTTTTTGAATCCATCAATGCTGCTGGTGTATTGCAAGTACCGATGTTGATGTCGGTTTGGGATGATGCATACGGCATTTCTGTTCCACAGGAATATCACACAACAAAGAGCAGCATATCGAAAGCACTTGCTGGCTTACAGCGAACATCAACCGAAAAGGGTTTTGAAATATTAACTGTTAGAGGTTGGGATTATGTGAAGTTGTTAGACGTGTATCAACGGGCGGAGAAAATTTGTCGCCAAGAACATGTACCGGTTTTGCTTCATGTTGAAGAAATGACCCAGCCCCAAGGTCACTCAACTTCAGGTTCGCATGAGCGCTATAAATCCAAGGAACGTTTACAATGGGAAGCTGAACACGATTGTATTTTAAAGATGCGGGAGTGGATCATTAATGAGGTAATGATTCTTCCGGAAGAAATAGATGATATTGAAAGAGAAGCAAAGCAGTCTGCGCGATCAGCAAAAGAGCGTGCGTGGAAAGCCTTTATGGATGATGTGAGGAAGGACCAATACTTCATTACTGATTTATTGACAAAAGCAATTGAGCTCAATATTAATCGTGAAGGAATAACCGCATTAAAAGAAGAATTGAGTGCTGCGATCAATCCTACCCGAATGGAAACGATGCGGGCCGCGCGCAAAGCGTTACGTCTTCTCAGCGATGATCAAAACGAAATACACACAACACTTGTTGAATGGCTGAATAATGCTCGAGCAGATAATTTTGATCGATACAGTTCACACCTGCATAGCCTTTCAGATGAATCTGCGCTAATGGTTAAGAAAGTTGATCCAATTTATTCTGAGTCAGCTTCTGTTGTAGATGGGCGAGAACTATTGCAAAAATGTTTTGATCTCGCATTAGATCGCGATCCGCTTGTGTTGGCTTTTGGTGAAGATGTGGGTAAGATTGGAGATGTAAATCAGGGCTTTGCTGGATTGCAGCAAAAGCATGGTGAGCTTCGTGTCACCGATACAGGTATTCGCGAGTGTACCATTATTGGTCAAGGAATTGGAGCAGCTTTGCGGGGACTAAGACCGATAGCAGAGATACAATACCTTGATTATTTTATTTATGCATTGCCTACACTTTCGGATGACTTGGCGTGTTTGCAGTATCGAACAAAAGGTGGACAAAAAGCGCCCCTCATCATACGCACACGTGGACATCGACTGGAAGGCGTTTGGCATGCAGGATCACAAATCGGCATGATGCTAGCTACTTTACGTGGAATATATATCCTAACGCCACGAAACATGACGCAGGCTGTTGGTTTCTATAATACTATGCTTCAGTCAGATGATACTGCTGTGATTATAGAGTGCTTAAATGGCTATCGTTTAAAAGAAAAAATGCCTGATAACATCGGAGAGTTTACAGTTCCGTTAGGAGTGCCGGAAATATTAAGAGAAGGTAATGATGTCACCATTGTTACCTATGGTTCCATGTGCCGTGTTGTTATGGAGGCTGCTGAAGACCTGGAGGAATTTGGAATATCGTGTGAGGTGATTGACGTTCAAACCTTATTGCCTTTCGATAGACATAACAGTATTGTGGAATCAGTAAAGAAAACAAACCGAATTATTTTTGCAGACGAAGATGTGCCAGGAGGCACGACTGCTTTCATGATGCAAAAAGTTCTAGAAGAACAGGATGCCTATCAATATCTGGATTCAAAACCGATAACCATTACCGGAAAAGAGCATCGTCCTGCTTATGCTTCTGATGGCGATTATTTTTCAAAACCAAGTCCTGAAGATATTTTTGAAAAGGTGCACGCTTTAATGAATGAGGTAAATCCTGGACGGTTCAAAGATTTGTATTCGCTTTAATTAATTTTAAAGTCGGGTGTAGTTATCGTTTGACTAAGATGAAGGGCTTTATCTTTTATTTGCACTTTCAGGCGCAAGGTTTTACCTCCAAATAAACTTAAGAACCCAGTTGAAATCATGGAGTAACGAAGCGTTCCATCCAAAGGAACTTTATTTTCAGTTAAGACTGGGAAACGGCCATCATAGTTTGAACAAAATTCTTCCCGCCAATCAAACTCTGTGTATGAACCATCGGAGTTCTTCGTTTCAAACTCTACCGTTATGTTGTAATGATTCGGATTATAGGTATAGTAAAGAGTATCTAATAAAAGATAGATTTTGGGGTCGTTTGGATTTGAACTTACAAGTGAATCAACAATGTTATACGATTTATCAAAAATGCTTTTATCAAAAGAGGTAACATAGACTGTATCATAGTTGTACGCAGAACAAGAATAAGGCAATACGTATTCAGGTAGGTTACCGTACCCCGGTTTATTTCGAGTACGAACACTTACGAGTTTTCCGGATTGTCCGTCATCAATTTTTAATAATGGGGGTACATTATCATAGACTTTTTCTGTGGCCACTTTTGTTAGCTCACCATTTTTTTCCAAATAATAATCAATTGGATGAAACGGATAACTTGAGTATAAAGGATTACTTCCATCAAATCCCAGGTCTCCATCTCCATCCTTAAAAGTGATGGAGAGCAAAAGTGAATCACCGCTAATGCCACCTCTTTTAAAAGTAATATCTTTGAAAGCAATTTGTGGCTCTATTGGAAATTCGGGTGGATTGAAACATGAACCCAACATGATCACCGATAAAAATAAAACAACTCCTTTCGCTACTTTCATAATTCTATATTCACGCTAAAGTTGATAAACACTTGGATACTTTTAAAGGTTTTCAATCAAAATTATACTCCTTAAACGAATATTCCTTCGAAGCTATTGCGTTGGATGTATTCCGGGTTCAAGCCGTTTATAACCCGGTTTATAAAGAATTCCTTCAACACTTATCGATTATGCCTGCATCAGTCCAATCGGTGAGGCAAATCCCATTTCTTCCGATTTCATTTTTTAAGACTCATTTGATAAAAACCGGAATCTGGGAAGAAGAAACCTATTTTTCAAGCAGCGGAACAACGGGATCGACAACCAGTAAACACATCATTAGGGATGAAAAGTTCTACCTTCGCCACGCCCAAAAGAATTTTGAAATGTTTTTTGGTCCGCTAACCGACTATCATTTTCTGGTAATGCTTCCCTCTTATCAGGAGCGAGAAGGTTCATCTTTGATTGCGATGATGCAGTATTTTATTACCGAAAGTAAATCGGATCACTCCGCATTTTACCTCTATAACCAGGATCAATTGGTAGAAGATATACGATCACTTCAATCTGACAATCGAAAAATTATTCTTTGGGGAGTGTCGTTTGCGCTACTTGATTTGGTTGAAAAGTATGATATCGATCTGGGAAACAGTTTAGTGTTTGAGACGGGTGGAATGAAAGGAAGGAGGAAAGAGATGACGCGTGCAGAACTTCATCAAACTCTGAAAGATGGCTTAAATGTTTCAACGATATATTCTGAATATGGAATGACAGAACTGTTATCTCAGGCCTATGCTGTTTACTCTGAAAGATTCTCTGTTCCTCCGTGGATGAAGGTGATTGGACGTGAGCTTTCAGACCCATTTCACAAAGGGTTACTAGAGGAATCGGCTGGTATAAACGTTATCGACCTGGCCAATTGGAATTCGATTTCTTTCATTGAGACAGAAGATATCGGTAAGGTCTATACCGATGGAACATTTGAGGTTTTAGGCAGAATGGATAATAGTGATGTGAGAGGATGTAACTTAATGGTTGAATAACCATAAGGATCGGCTAGTGGGATTTATAGCCATTTGGTTTGTTTTATTAGTAAAGAGTTATATTTTTGTTTCAATCAACTTCATACAGATGAGAAAGATCGTAGCCTTCGTTATCCTTGCAGCCTTCGTTTCTGCATGCAGCCAGTACACTTGCCCTACTTACAGCAAGAAAGAAGCCCCCAAGAAGACAACCAATACTGATCAAAAGATCTAAAGGTATTTCTTCACATCTTCGGTGGAGATCTCGTCTCCTCCCATTATTATTAGTCTTTCGACTACATTTCTTAGCTGACGAATATTTCCCGTCCAGTTATATTCTTTCAGAAAGTCAATTCCCTGTCGACTGATCGATTTTTTCTTTGCACCTTGTTCTTCAGCTATTTCTTCCAGAAATTTTTCAACAAGAAGTTCAATATCTTCTTTGCGTTCGTTCAATGAGGGTACTTTGATAAGGATAACGCTTAGCCGATGATACAAATCCTCACGAAACCTGTTTTCTGATATTTCTTTTTGCAGATCTTTATTAGTAGCGGCAACTACTCTTACGTTTACACTGATCTCTTTTTCGCCACCAACGCGCATAATTTTATTTTCCTGAAGTGCACGCAAGACCTTTGCTTGTGCCGGTAAACCCATGTCACCAATTTCATCGAGGAATAGTGTTCCGCCTTCGGCCAATTCAAACTTACCGATGCGCTGTTTGATGGCAGAGGTAAACGATCCTTTCTCATGCCCAAACAATTCACTTTCAATAAGTTCGGAAGGTATTGCTGCGCAGTTCACCTCTACTAAGGTCCCACCAGAACGCTTACTTTTTTCGTGAATCCAACGAGCCACTAATTCTTTCCCGGATCCATTAGGCCCTGTAATGAGAACGCGCGCATCAGTAGGAGCAACTTTCTCAATCATCTCTTTTACATCCTTGATTGATTCCGATTCGCCTATCATCTCATATTTCTTCGAGACTTTTCTGCGTAGATTTTTGGTTTCCTTAACCAATGTGGTTTTCTCTAAGGCATTTCGAAGTGTAATCTCCAAACGACCGAGATCAAACGGTTTTTGTAAGAAATCGAAGGCTCCTTTTTTGACAGCCTGAACAGCAACATCAATTGTTCCGTGCGCTGATATCACCACAAAGTTGGTAGCAATACCCGCTTCTTTTACTTTCTCCAAAACCTCCAGGCCATCCATCTTTGGCATTTTAATATCACAAATGCAGAGATCAAAATTACCTTGTTCCAATTTTCTAAAGCCCTCTAGTCCATCATGAGCTTCTTCAACCTGATGATCTTTTTCTTCCAGAATTTCTTTTAAAATGGCGCGAATCTTAGCGTCATCTTCTACAATTAATATTTTTGACATGGTGCATAGTTATGAAAAAAAATAAACCTGCCTGCTTTTTATGGCCGACAGGTTTTAAAATAAAAGCAAGCTTATAAGCCGGGTTCTGTCTCCCACTAAAGCGGGATCCTTATCATTTATCTAGACCTGACTTTGCAATCAGGTTCAATCAGTCTACCCGTCACGACTAGGTTGACGAATCAACCTCATTAACGAGCCGCTAACCACGTGAGTGATCGTGACTTATTTGACCTTTCAACGCGTAAGGTTTGCCATGCGTCTGATGTCACCATCAAACCGGTGAGCTCTTACCTCACCTTTTCACCTTTTCCCCTCCCGATGAATCGGGAACGGGTAGTTTATTTTCTGTGGCACTATCTGTTGTCCCACCAGAAGCGGAACACCTTCCCGTTAGGAAGTACACTGCTCTATGTTGCCCGGACTTTCCTTCCCGTCCCGATAGCTATCGGGACGGAACGATAAGGCGGCTTGCTGATGTAAAGGTAAGGGATAGGTCGCGAAATACACGACTCTTCCTATGAAGTAAAGATTAATGAATATCCAGACCAGTTAGTTTCATTTCATAATGATCAGCCAGTTGAGCAACCTCCTGAATCATTTCCTTTACCTGATCTTCTGACGCGGAGTCAACGAGACAGGAAGCCTCAACTTTTAGAAAACCATCTTCCAAAATAAATTTAGAAAAATCAAAATTGGCGTTCTGCTCCAATAATGTTTTCAAGTCAAGTCCTGAACCAAATTCACAAACTTTTGAAGTGAATATGGCTTGCTCTCGACTAGATACCGGACTTTTTTGAGTTGAGGCAACTACTGTCTGGAAGCGATTTCCGGAGGTTGGAACTACAATGACCGATTTAGTGTGATCGTAATCAGTAAACTGGCCATTAATCTGATCAGCGAATTGCTGAACATACTTCATGATATTCATAGTTTTTATCAGTTAAGGAATCAGGAAGTTAGGAAATTTGAATGGATACATCTCTTTGCCCGACTGATTTTTTGATCAGAAATACAAGGCGTGGAAACGTACACCTTTTGAAGAAAATTCCAGGGTAGGAGCAGGTATCTTGATCATATTAGCAAAAAAGATGACCGCCTTAAGTGCCTTCGATCTGGTTTTAATGGAGGTAAAATCGACTGGAAGTCCATCCTAGTGGTAGTTTTGTTGTTAACGATTCTACT
>DAIQPD010000178.1:0-8342 GCA_036787535.1 Chryseolinea sp. | reverse complement strand
CCATTAATGGCGCAGGGAATTGATACGCTTTATAACACAAAACCTTTCGAGCGTTATTGGACCAGACCCCGATTAGTTCCGAAGGCTGGAATAGGTACACAGGATCGTGGATTTGTGGAGGTTGGTGTGCAATTGCACAACATTTATAAACATCCGCTGAGTCTTATTTCAAAAGGTCCATACGCTACCGTTGATATTTTTATTGATGATAGCAATATTCTGGTGGGACCTAAAATGGGATATGAAATTACTGTTGGCATGATTGGAATAGCAATTGATGCGACTTATTTTATTGACTATAACTATGATGGAGAAAGCCACACCCGAAATGCCTGGGTAGCTACGCCAAAAGCAGGGTTTTCCATTCTGGGTTTTGCCGATTTATTTTATGGATATAGTATTCCG
The DNA here is from genome assembly GCA_036787535.1 of Chryseolinea sp. GTDB lineage: Bacteria > Bacteroidota > Bacteroidia > Cytophagales > Cyclobacteriaceae > Chryseolinea. The sequence goes on along the minus strand of DAIQPD010000178.1, from coordinate 7,937 downwards.
ATGTCAGAGCAGACCATTACCTCTATTTCAAGGAACAGGTTATCACTCGTCATCAATCTCAACCGGGATTATTTCAATCTCAAAGAAGCCAGAAGAAAGAAGTAGACTTATTATCGGATGATAAAGGCTACTATTTCAGCCATTACTTTTTTGGTGTGGCCACCAATCGAATTGATTTCAATCTTAGGGCTAACAGAAGGATTAAAAGATTGTCCACTTACCTCGTTATTTGACCAAAAGGCAAACACAATGATCAGCGCCACGATGATGCCGATAATTAACGTAAGCTCTTTGTAGGTAATTTTTTTGATCATGCGTTCTCCTTTGACCAATGCCATGCCAGCATTTAAAGAGCCTTTTTTGCCCTTTAAATTCATGTTTTGCTGATTCGGTTGTACGCTGGTGAACATTTGTTTTACTTATTCTGAACAGATTACCGGTTTTATCTTCAATGGTTACGCCACATCCGTTAAAAGAATTTATGCTGTGCCGAATCCATTTTGTCTTTAGATTTGTTGCACAGTAGTACAAAAGATTACAGATATGAAGAAATTAGTTGGAGTATCCCTTGTCGCAATAGCAATGCTCGCTTTATCATCCATGGCGTTCGTTGCTGGCAATGACGAAGTAGAGGAGGGGCCAGTAAAATGGTTGACATTTGAAGAGGCCGTAGAAAAATCAAAAACTGAAAAACGACCTATTTTTATTGATGTGTACACGGATTGGTGCTCATGGTGTAAGGTAATGGATAAGAATACCTTTAGTGATGTCCATGTTTCAAAACTACTTAATGAGAAGTTTTATGCTGTTAAGTTCAATGCCGAGCAACATGAAGATATTGTTTTTCAAGGAACTACTTTTAAGTACGTTGCTAGTGGAAGGAGCGGGTATCATCAGTTGGCGGCTGCATTATTGAATAACCAGTTGAGTTATCCGAATTCGGTGTTTCTAAATGAAAATTTTAAGATAATTCATATCCTACCTAATTCTCAATCCTGGCCTGGATACAGAAAGCCAGATGAGTTTCATTTGATGGCTCAGTTCATAGGTGAAGGATATTATAAGACTGTGAAATTGGATGCGTTTCAAAGTCAATACAAGTCACCGTATTAGGATAATTAATTAAAATCAACAAAAAAGCCTTGTCAGAATTACTGACAAGGCTTTTTTTATGACGTAAGAGTTGAGACTATTAATCCTTCTTCTCTGCCTTTTTTACTTTTTTAAAATCGATGTATCCTGATGCAGCTGCAAAACCTACCAGTACTGCTATAATGGCGATAAAAACATTGGCACCGCTTCCTACATAATCATGAAACATAGTCGTATTGTTTAGTTGCCAAAGGTATGGGTTGAAGCCAAACTCTGAAAGTATTTTATAAAAAAATCCACGATTTATCGACCTAGATGTTAAGCTCCTCTTTGTTTTTGAGGAGTACGCTGATAATAAAGGTAATGTGCTCGAAAAGCTCAACACCCAATAACTCGACACCTGTATAGACTTCATCACGCTCTACCTTAGCCGCAAAGCTTTTATCCTTTAGCTTCTTGATTACCGATTTTGTCTCTAAGCTTGATATTCCATCTGGCCTAACCTGACAGCACGCGATGATAAAACCGGTGAGTTCATCACATGCCAGTAAGGCTTTATCCAGTAAGGTATCATACGTAACATTCCATTTGGTGTAGTGCGCTGAGATGGCATGTGCAATTTTATCTTCACCCAAAGCCTTTAGTTTATCTACAATTACCTGAGGATGTTTTTCAGGGTACGCTTCATAATCAGCATCGTGAAGTAAACCCGCGATAGCCCATTCTTCTCTGTCTTCACCAAACTTCTCAGCGTAGGCTTCCATTACCAATTCTATACTTCGCATGTGGCGGAGTAAGCTTGGGCTTTTTGTGAGTTCTGTTACGATGGTGCGAGCTTCGGATAATGTCATAGAAAAGTGGATGATTTGAGGCGCCACCAAAGCAAAAATCAAAAGTAGACTTAATGAAGGATGTGCCCTGCCACGTCAGCACGAAGGTAATTAAAATCGATTTATATTAGTTCAAGCTTCAAGTAAGCCTGAGTGGTAGCGAAGAATATTCTTTTTGAAGTACTTGTAAAATATTTCCTTGTGGGTTACTGTTGAGTTTAACCAAGTTTCTCTGCAAGGTTTTGCAGATACTGTGTCCATGCACTAGCGCAACTATTGTAACATTCAATTTTGGGAACTAAACCCTGATGAGTAAATGTGATTTGGGTTATGTCTGTTTTTTGGGAAATTTCAAAACAAATTTTTGTTCCAGTCCACTCGTTTGATTTTTCAAGAAAGTTAAGGTTGCTGTCAGTAACCAACCAAACAATTTTTTTATCAGGAATTAACTCCACTAACTTTTGTTTTGAGTAATGTGCCCCACCACCTGCACTAAATGTAAACTCGTCATTGAGTTTTTTGGAGTCGCCTTTAATTGTTTCTGAATACAATCCTACCCACCAACTTCGAACATTAAGCAGTGTATCAAAAATGTTTTTGGAAGTGTCGGAAGATTTTAAACTGAACGTATAATCTTTAGAATTTTGTTTGCTCATAATTTTATTTTTTAGGAAGTCCCCATTTTTCGATTAATGTTTTATTGAGCGAGTCGTCTTCTTTTGTATTGGGGTTTCCCTGTCCTGTTGTAATTAAATTTTTCAAACTACCGTGTATGTAACTTGTCCAGGCGTCTTGACAAACATTGTAGCATTCATAGTCGGATGTCAAGCCTTCATGGGTAAAATGAAGTTGTGTTTGCTTTCCGTTTTCAGAAATAATAAAAACTATTTTGTTTCCTTTCCATTCGCTCTGGTCTTTGATGAAATTGAAATGATTTTCCAAAACCAGCCAAACCACCTTTTTGTCGGGAACGAACTCAACAATTCTCATTTTGCAGATATGAACATCTTTATAATGATAAAGAAATTCGGCATTCAATTTATCGGTGTTGCCGTCAATGTTTTCACTCCACCATCCACGAACATTAGTGACTGCATTGAAAACTTCCTTGGTAGTTTGGTCAACCAAAATGGTTGTAGTAAAATTTTTATTGTCCATGATTAATTGTTTTGTTGATATTGAATTGTACTTGAAACTTGTCAAAAAGAAAATTGAAATAATAAGGATCGAATTTTCTGTTTCATTTTTACATACTTCAAAGGTATTGCCTAAATGGTATTTGGAAGGGGTGTGAAATAGACTTTGTAGCGGGTTGATTTGGACAAAGGCAAGTCCTACCTTTGCAAAAAAATGCAATGAAACATTTAACGATAGTTGTTCCTGACGGAGAAAACAATTTAAGCAGCATTGTCGGTGCTTACAAAATATTTTCAAGAGCCAATTTGTATTGGAAGGAAACAAAGAAAAAAGAATTATTTGATATCCAGTTGGCTGGCATTTCTAAAAAGGTAGAATTTTATGATGGTTTATTTACTGTAAAACCTCACACCAATATTTCTGCGGTTAGAAAAACTGATCTCATCATTATCCCGTCATTGAATCACAATTATCAAAAAGCGGTGAAAGCGAATAAACCTTTGATTGATTGGATGGAGAAACAGTATAAGCATGGTGCTGAAGTAGCAAGCGTTTGCACAGGTGCTTTTATGCTGGCAGCATCCGGTTTATTGGACGGTAAAAATTGTTCTACTCACTGGTCGGCTGCCGAAAATTTTAGAGCCATGTTTCCAAAGGTGAACTTGCAAGCGGATAAATTGATAACGGATGAAAATGGAATTTATACCAATGGTGGTGCTTATTCTTTTTTGAACCTGATAATTTATTTGATCGAAAAGCATTACGACAGGCAAACCGCAATTTATTGTTCAAAAGTTTTTCAGATTGAAATGGATAGGAACAGTCAGTCAGCATTTTCGATTTTTACAGGGCAGAAACTGCACGAAGATGATGCAGTGAAAAAGGCTCAGTTGTATATCGAAAGTAAACTGCATGAAAAAATATCAGTTGAGCAGTTGTCTTCAAAATTCTCAGTAGGCAGAAGAAATTTTGACAGGAGATTTATAAAAGCAACAGGTAACACACCTGTTGAATACATGCAGCGAGTAAAAATTGAATCGGCAAAAAAAGCATTTGAAAGCAGCGGCAAAACAATTAGTGAAGTAATGTATGAAGTTGGTTATTCTGACGTGAAAGCATTTCGTGAAGTATTCAGAAGAATTACGGGCATATCACCAATTGATTACAGAAGTAAATACAATAAGGAAGCAATGGTTTAATAAATGAAGGGGTATCAGATTTTTCAACGTAGGATTTCATTACCAATTCTATACTTCGCATGTGGCGGAGTAAGCTTGGGCTTTTTGTGAGTTCGGTTACGATGATTCGGGCTTCCCCTAAAGTCATGGAAATTTATTTTGTAAGATTCATCTAATCCCGCAGCTTGATTCGCACCACATACATATTAGAAGTAGCATAAAGTGTTTTGTCATCATCTGCCAGAGCGCAGTTTGATGTGGGTTCTGATATTTTAATCTTACCTAATACCTTACCGTCTTTGTTGAAAATCCAGATGCCGCCTGGTCCGCTCGCGAAAACATTTCCTTGCTTGTCAATTTTTAAACCATCGGGTAATCCTTTTTCGGTTTTGGTGTTTTCAGTGGCATCATAAAATATTCGTGCGTTTGCTACTGAATCATTTTCCAAAAGATCGAATGCATACCAGGTTGCTTTTCCAGGATCGGAGTTTGCAACGATGAGTGTTTTCTCTCCCGGTAAAAATGCAATCCCGTTAGGACGCGTAAGTGAATCGGTGATCAAACTCGCTACGCCATTCGAAACTTTAAAGACACCTTGAAACGGAATCTCGCGAGTAGAATCATTTTCTTGTTTCATTAATCCATAAGGAGGGTCAGTTAAAAACAAATCGCCATTGCTTCTAAACACTGCATCATTCGGGCTGTTCAATTTTTTTCCTTGATAGTTATCAACGAGTGTTATGAACTTGGCTTCAGGCGCTGTGAGTGGGGCATCCATCAATGCAACTCGTCTATCGCCATGCTGGCAAAGCACAAGTTTCCCATCGCTGTTTAAGGTAATTCCATTGGAGCCGGGCTCATTGCTGTAGTGTGTTGATGTGCCAGTGTATCCGGAAGGAGTAAGGTAAACCTCTTTTCCTTTTTCGGCCGTCCATTTATAAATCGTGTTGGTGGGAACATCAGAGAACAAAAGCAGATTTTGTTCTTTTATCCAAATTGGACCTTCACTCCATTTAAAACCTTCAGCAATGACTTCAACTTTAGGTTCACCTTGAATGATCGCATCTAATGCCGGATCGATTCGCTCAATGGTTCCGATGGTTTTCATTTCTTTTTGTGCGCACGAGATTAATGTCACGATGGCAAGAATGTAAAAAAGAGTCTTCATATTCAGGATTTATTTTCCTGAAAATAAGATGACTTTTGCAGAGTAAAAAACGATTCTAGAAAATGGAGCGGAATAACAGGAATAATGTCCCGGCCATGAGCATTACAACAGGTAAGGTTAAGAACCACGCTGCCAGAATATTTCGAATGGTTGCAGGTTGAAGATTTTTAACGCCTTTATTCGCCACCATACTTCCGGCAATTCCCGATGATAATACGTGGGTTGTACTTACCGGCCATCCATAGTTGCTGGAGAGACCAATGGTTATGGATGCAACAATTTCCGCGCTTGCTCCCTGTGCATAGGTAAGGTGCTCTTTTCCGATTTTCTCACCAACAGTTTTCACGATACGTTTCCAACCAATCATGGTGCCGAGGCCAAGCGAGAGTGAGATCAGAAGAAGAACCCAGGTAGGAGAGTAATCTGTAACGCCACGTACTTTTTTCAGTTCGTCTTTCACGGTTTTCTTTTCCGCTTCACTCAACTTTACTTCATCTTTTTTAGCGAGTGAATTTAAGTTGCGATCCATCACCATAATATCTTTACGCACAAGGAAACGCTCTTGCTTTGGAATGTCATTAATATCGCGTAGTGAAGCAAACCTGGTTTCCAAACGCTCATTCATTGTAATGGATTCTACTAACTTTTTCCGATCCGGTTCCGATAGTTTGGTAGAATCGATTGTTGAAATAACATTTTCAATTTTCTGTAAAGATTGGGGTAAATCAGAGGGAGTGAAATTCGCATTCAATGCAAAGAAGGCAGGCACAACTCCTATTAAGATCAACATGATAAGGCCTACACCTTTTTGTCCATCGTTTGATCCGTGAAAGAAACTCACCAACGTGCAAGTGATTACGAGTATACCCCGAATCCACAGTGGTGGTGGTTGATTTTTCTTTGGCTCTTTAAACAGGCTTTCTCCTGATTCCGTTTTTTTTGTGAATGTTCGAATGAGATACATTAAAATGATGGTAGCGGAGAATCCAAAAAACGGAGAAACCAACAATGACAGTCCAATGTCCTGAGCTTTTCCCCAGTTCACCGCATCACCTGATGCTTCTGGTAATAAGGAGTATGCAAGTCCGACACCTAATATAGAACCAATAAGGGTATGAGAGCTGGAGCATGGAATACCAAAGTACCAGGTGAGCAAGTTCCAGAAAATAGCAGTGATTAATAGGGCGAGTACCATCGCCAAACTATGCGCAATGTTTTGATCGACCAGTGTTTCTACAGGTAACAGGTTGATGATACCTACTGCAACAGCAATACCTCCCCAGAACACACCAAGGAAATTCCAGAATCCCGACCAGATTACCGCTACCCAAGGCTTTAGTGAGTTGGTATAAATTACGGTTGCCACAGCATTGGCTGTATCGTGGAATCCATTGACGAATTCGAACGCACAGGCAGCAATAAGACATACAACAAGGAGGATGGAGTAGGACAGGTCTAGTTCGAACATAAGTCGGTAAATTCGGCTCGCAATCTAACCTGAAAACCCACGCCCATTGTTAACCCTGTGTTAACTTTTTTTCAGAATGACCCATTTATAAATTCTACTAATCTGATTATCAGTGACTTGTTTTAAATTAAAACAATTGAAGGATTGCCTTTTTATCGCAATAATGGAGGTATTTATTTCAGGTTAATCCAACCATAAAAAACCATTGCGATTACCTCAATCGATTTAGCTTAATTCGTCTTTTGTATGCAGATCAATATACGCGGAGAAGAGCTTGAACTGTTGGCCAACAAAGCCATCTATTGGGAACGTGAGCGTGCATTATTGATAGCTGATTTACACCTGGGCAAGATCAATCATTTTAGAAAGTCGGGCATTCCGGTACCATCAAAAGCAAATGAAAAAAACCTGGAGTTGATAGTTGAGTTAATAGATTCCACAAAACCTGAACGCGTCATTTTTTTGGGAGACTTATTTCATAGTCATTACAATCAGGAGTGGGAGGTGTTTGGTGAATTGGTTAAACATTTTCAATCCATCTCTTTTGAGTTGGTGTTGGGTAATCATGACATATTGAGCGAAGGACAATATTCACGTAAGGGAATTACCTTACATACGGAACTCAAACTGCATCCGTTTATTTTTACACATCACCCATTAGAAGAAGAAGTACAGGATTTTTATAATCTTGCCGGGCATATTCATCCGGGAGCAACACTTTATGGAAAGGCAAGGCAATCCATTACCTTACCTTGTTTTTATTTTGGGAAGCATCAAGGTATTCTTCCAGCGTTTGGAATGTTTACGGGATTAGCCCGTATAAAACCAAAGGAGGGTGATGGTGTGTATCTTATTGCAGAGAATACTGTTTTGAAAGTTAATGGTAAATCGTAATCTAGGTGGGAGTGTGGAGCAGATCCATGTATGACAGTGTATAAAGGACGTTTGAGGATTAACGGATACCGAACACCCCCTTAAGCAGAAGTAATGGAACAGTAGACGAGCAGTAGGTCTAGAGTAGGGTTAGAGTAGGGTTAAGAGTAGGTGAGCAGGGATAAACCAGG
>DAIQPD010000177.1:0-8360 GCA_036787535.1 Chryseolinea sp. | reverse complement strand
GTTTTCCATAGTAATAAAATGTGCGTTTAAATATAAACATTAAAACCATTTCAGAATTGTGCATTCGATTCAACTTCAAACAGGTATTAAAAGGCTAATGCCCAACTTGAATTTTCACTGAAATCCTGTAAAGAATTTACAATCAATTGGTTGTGACTGTTTATCCATAGTGGTTGTTCACCTATTTGAACAAACCAATCATGTGCAAAATTGCACATTTTTACTTGCTTAATTGATGTTAATAGTAGTATAATTGTGCAATAATACACACTTGTATGACTGACTACGAGCGCAAAAAAATTGAAATGGAGCTTAAATCATTTACCTCCAAAAACTTTGAAAGACCTGCTGATTGCAGGAACCTTGAACAGATACGATTTTATGTGCGTGAGTTATGTCTGAAAATTGAGGCACTGGAAGATCAGTATAGGTATGTTCCGGAATGTGCTTATTCTCTCCTAGCGCAGTATAATGCCAAGCAGAATTCATTGCTCCACGTGGAATTTAGAAATGCTTATCACTAGTTATGCGATACGTCCCCTCTCCTATTCCACTCCACTTTAGCTATGTATATAGCGCTACGGCCAACAACTCTGGTCGGATGCAGTATCACCGCGTTAAGCCTGGTCAAAGCAAGTTGCGCATCAGTCGTTCAGAATTCATTAAAGCCTACAATGAAGAACAAATAATGGCGATAAATCCATTACAACAACGCGGACAAGATGCCGTCTTCCAATTTGAGTTTTATATCTAATTAGCTATCGAAGAATTCCTTCCAGATCTGCAGGACTGTAGTTAATTGACTTCAGAGTCTTATTATCAGCAGTGCGATAGATCAACCATTTACCGCCTTCTTCCTTAAAATAGCATTCTGTACCATCTTTCTTCATGTAATGGGCAATGGTTGCTTCTGCCTCTTCTTTAGAATTGCATGCCTTGCTCATGTTTGAGCGCTGAACCTCATCGAACAACGATTTGAATTTATCGCCTAAACCAAACTCCAAAATTGCGCCTGATAATACATATTGAATATCAGCCAAAGCATCGGCAACAGCCACAATGTCTTTTTCCTGAATACCTTCCTCTAGTTCTTTTAATTCTTCAGCAATCAAAGAGACACGCAATTTGCACCTATTCTCAGATGGAATGGCCGGCTCATTTACTATTGGATGTTTAAAGGTTCTGTGAAAATCGGCTACCTGATTCAGTGTGTCTGGTTGTTGCATGTTCTAATCCTTAATTTTTGCGAAGAAAGGGAATCTGTGAGACTTAAAAAAAGAAGTGCAGGAGTGTTTAATATTTTTTCCAATTCCTTGCTGGTACTGGTTTCCGGTTGCCAGTAACTGGTAACCGGAAACCTTGATCACCTTCACTGCTTTTCTATATTTGCACCTCAAATCCGAATAATTGTAATGGCTCAACAGAATTTTGTAGAAGAACTCCGGTGGCGTGGAATGGTGCACGATGTAATGCCCGGAACCGAAGAATTACTTTCGAAAGAAAAGACCTCAGGATATATTGGTTTTGATCCAACCGCAGACTCCCTACATATAGGACACCTTGTTCAAATCATGACCCTTGTCCATTTTCAGCGCAGCGGGCATAAACCTGTTGCGCTTGTCGGTGGTGCCACGGGAATGGTTGGAGATCCTTCCGGAAAATCTGCCGAACGCAATTTACTTTCTGAAGAAACACTAAGACATAACGAAGCTTGTGTAAAAAAACAGCTTGAAAAGTTTCTGGATTTTAGTGCAGGCACAGGTTCGGCAGAGTTGGTCAATAATTATGATTGGTTCAAGGGGTTCGGCTTCCTGGATTTCATCCGAGACATCGGAAAACACATTACCGTCAATTATATGATGTCGAAAGACTCAGTACAAAAACGGTTGGAATCTGGTTTATCGTTTACTGAATTTACCTATCAGTTGGTTCAAGGGTATGACTTCTTATGGTTATACGAAAACAAAAACTGCAAACTCCAGATGGGCGGTTCCGATCAATGGGGCAATATCGTTACCGGAACGGAACTAATCAGAAGAAAGGCAGGTGGTGAAGCATTTGCGCTAACAACAAAACTGATCACCAAAGCCGATGGAACCAAGTTTGGTAAAACCGAAGGGGGAAATGTATGGCTTGATTCAAAACGTACATCACCTTACAAGTTTTATCAGTATTGGTTGAACGTATCCGATGAGGATGCCATTAACTTCATCAAGATATTTACCCTTCGTTCGAAAGAAGAAATTGATGGTTTGATTTCTGAACACAGCACCGCACCTCATTTAAGAAAACTTCAGCAAGCTTTGGCTGAAGACATAACAGTGCATGTTCATTCTCGCGAAGACTTTGATCAGGCAGTAAAAGCATCCTCCATCCTATTTGGAAATTCTACAACTGAAGAATTAAGAAGTCTTGATGAAGATACTTTTCTAGCCGTATTTGAAGGTGTACCCCAAACTACTATTTCAAAAACTGATTATGATAGTTGCGCCACGACAACCGACTTACTTTCAGCAAGCTCGCAGAATTTGGTATTCCCATCTAAAGGAGAAGCGCGCAAAATGATTCAGGCGGGTGGCGTTAGCATAAATAAAATTAAGCTTACCGATCCCAACCAAAAACCTGCATTCGATTTATTACATGGCAAGTATTTACTTACTCAAAAAGGAAAGAAGAATTATTTTCTATTGATTATCGAATAGTTGGCAGTAATTGGGCTGGCTCGCGGACAGAGACGCATAAACAACCAAGTTCGAGTGACAAAAGAATCGTTACGTGGACAAGAATTCAGTGAGTGTTAATGAGAGAGACCATTACCAATAAGTCTTTTTCTAAGTTTAGAACATCATGAGAAAAAAGGTTTTACAAATGCGTAAATTCTGTTTCTCATTGATAGTATTCTGTAGCCTTGCATCAATTAGTTACGGACAGAAATTACTTTTCCACAAAAGCAGGCACCGAGAGGCCATATATAAGAAAGGAGATAAAATTTCCTTTAGGCTTAAAAATGCCAAGTCAAAGATTACCGGACAAATAATTGGTTTTGAGGACAGTGTGATTGCCTTTCAAGGTTTTAAAATTAATCCAGAACAGATTTCACATCTTTATGTTGACAGCAAAACCAAAATTTGGTATGTAATGAGGTATAAATACGAAAAGATTTTTCTAATTGCTGGTATTGGATATTCTTTTCTTGAACTAGTGAACGAAGGAGAAGTGGACAAAGAGACCTTGATAATTAGTGGTTCCTTGATTACAGTGGGACTATTGGCAAGGTGGTTAATAAGCGACAAAATTAAAATAAAAGGACGAAGAAGACTCTTAATAATTGATTAACTCTGTTTCGACTTGATCGAAGCCCAGCTACTGAAAACAAAATATTTATCAGCTTGGGGTGATGTGAAGGTTTGAAGTTTTGTTTTCTTAATTTCGTACAGCAACGTGAGACAGTGACGCACTTCGAAAACCCATGCCATCATAAATGTAAACAATGATTTGAGTTAATATTCTAAATGAGTAATACTTAAAAGAGGTCAGCCACAAGAATGTGACTGACCTTTTTTCTTCACAAATAGTAATTGATTGGCAACGTCATCAACTGCCACATTCCCCGCTCATATAAAAGAAGCTAAGATGTTTGGCGCTCCGTTCATCTGTCAATACTTTAGGCTTCTAAACCCCATTAACCTAAACATGAAACTAAAAGCAATTATCCTAACCATTATGGCTTTTGGTCTGGTTCTATTCGTCCAGGCACAAACAGTCGAAAAAATTGACTCAGCTGTTTATTCAAAACTTCGAAGCGAAGGCATTGACAGATCGCAGGTAATGGACATACTCAGTATGCTTACCGATGTAAACGGACCGCGTCTAACCAACTCACCCGGATATAAAACAGCAGCCAACTATGCAAAGAAAACAATGGAAAGTTGGGGACTCAGTAATGCGCACTTTGATTCCTTTGGTGAATTCGGAAAAGGCTGGCAAATAAAAAAGTTTGGATTGAGTGCCACTGCTCCTACCTACTTTAACATTATCAGTTGCCCCAAAGCCTGGTCTCCTGGAATCAAAGGCACGGTTTCGGCAGAGGTAGTATATCTTGATGTAAAAACAGAAGCGGATCTTGATAAGTATAAAGGCAAGTTGAAAGGTAAAATTATACTCTTCAATTTTCCGATCATGCCAAAGCCACATTTTGATGCAGAGGCTAGTCGAATACCTGATTCCACATTATTAAAAATGGCGAATGCCGGAGCACGCGATCGGGCTGCCAACAGAAGACGTTTTCCCACAGGTACTCCGGAAGACATTACCTATAAGAAGTGGGCGCTCTGTCAGAGTGAAGGAGCAATAGCAATATTGGAATGTAGCCGTGGCGACCATGGAACATTGTATCCTCAATCTGCCACAGTACCTTATCCAACCTCTACGCCTCCTGCTGATCGCCTTCGTGCGCACTCCGCGAATGCTCCGAAAATCCTTCCTCAGATTCTTGTAGCGTCAGAACATTACAATCGCTTGGTGCGACAAATCGAAAAAGGTATAACCATAAAACTGGAGCTCAACTTGGAAACGGAATTTACGCCCGCAGAAGACGGCTTTAATGTGATTGCAGAAATTCCTGGCACAGATAAAAATGCAGAGGTCGTTATGATCGGTGCGCATTTGGACTCGTGGCATGGTGGCACAGGCACTACCGATAATGGTGTTGGAGTTGCTACTTGCATGGAAGCCATGCGGCTTATAAAATCATTAGGTATCCAACCGAATAGAACCATTCGCATTGGACTTTGGGGAGGTGAAGAGCAAGGATTGTATGGGTCACGTGGTTATGTTAAAAAACATTTGGGCGAAGTCGTAGATGGTAAGACTACATTAAAACCAGCGGCTGAAACGTTTTCCATTTATTTTAACACAGATAATGGAACTGGTAAATGGCGCGGGATAAACATGCAAGGAAACGAAAATGTAAGACCCGTTTTCCGTGAGTGGTTAAAACCGTTTGAGAAAACCGGAACAGCAACTCTTTCACTAAACAGTACTGGCAGCACAGACCATGTGGCCTTTGATGCCATTGGTTTACCTGGCTTTCAATTCATCACCGATCCCATTGAATATTTTACTCGCAGCTGGCATTCAAACATGGATACCTATGAGCGTGCTGTGGAGGCTGATTTAAAATACAATTCTGTTTTAATGGCTACACTGGTTTGGCAGGCTGCCACTAGTGAGAAGTTGATGCCAAGGCAATAATTAATTTAGCACAACTCTGTGAACATCTCCCGAAGGTAATTTCATTCGATTTACTTTCGGGATTTTTTGGTCTTGGAAAACTAAAAAAAGGTTATACCCTTAACACTATTTTTTAATAGCGAAAGATGTCATCACCGGAAGATGATCGGATGGATAATACTTTCCATCGTTATCATAAATCACTTTGTAATCGGAGGCAATCCAATGAGAAGTATGAAAGATGTAGTCAATGGCTTTACATTCAAATCCATTTACCTTAAACCCGCAAAATGTTCCAATGGGTTTTCCAGGCAAAGCATCACTAAACTGAATTCCTTCTGGGTTCATGATAGCACCGTAAGGTGGTTCATCGCGTAAGCAATTAAAATCTCCCGTAAGGATTACCGGAAGATTTTTTCCCAATTCCATCGCCTTTTGCTTGAGTAAGGTAGCACTGTTTGTACGCGCCTCTTTTCCGATGTGATCGAAGTGTGTATTCATCATCAGAAATTCACTTTTTGTTTTCTCATCTTTCAATACTCCCCATGAAGCCACACGAGTAATGGCAGCGTCCCAATCTTTACTGCCCGCCACATCAGGTGTTTTAGAAAGCCAAAATGTATTTTGTTGAAGGACACTAAAACGTTTTTTCTTATACAAAATAGCAGAGTACTCTCCCTTGGTTTTACCATCATCACGGCCTACTCCTATATAATCGTAGTCTGGAAGATGTTGTATCAAATCCATGAGCTGATGGTGGATCGCCTCCTGAATGCCAATGATATCCGGGTCGTATTTTCGAATAAGTGCAAATACCATTTCCGTTCGCTTCGGCCACTGATTTATACTATCCATTTTTGTATCTAAACGGATGTTGTAGGTCATTACCTTAATTGTTTGTGCACCTACGGTTAGAGATGAAGTCATCATCAAAAGAAAAAACAAAATTCGCATTGATGTATTATGGTTTAGTATAATTATCTCTACTACTTTATAAAGATACTGACAATCACGATCGATCTGCAAAGCAATGCTAGAACAAAATAAACTTTAAAAGTAAAGCTCAACTCCATTTTAAATTCAAATGAAGTTGATCCTTAAAAATTACTCATTATCTCAGAATAAGAATTATGGTCTTTTATACTGATACATCCAATCATAGAGCGACATGTTGAACGGGCTATAGAGTGGATTTGCAGTACCCATTCCTGTTCCATCATACGTTCGGGTCCAGGCGTTATGACCAACATTTTTGTAGCTCGATATTTTAGCTTTATACTTAGGAGCAGGTATCTGTGCATTATAATTATTTACAAATTTCACAGTTGCCTTAAAGTTATTGACATCGTTTTCACCAACAAAAGACCAGATCGGAGTATTCTTACACTTCGCATATCCATACTTCGCACCCCATGCCGCTATTGGTGCAGCTGCAGCAATGTAACTTGTGGCATCATCTTGCTGGGCGAGGTAATCCCAAATACCATTTCCTCCATAGCTTAAACCTGTTAGGTAAATACGCTTTGGATCAACACGATAATGACTGATCATGTATTCAATAAACTCCTTGAGTGCTGTCGGCTTTCCACCTCCCCAACTTGTAAGAACACCAGTAGTACCATAGTATTGAGGAGAAACAACAAGCATTGGATTTTTCGGGTTCCATTTTTTATCCTTAATAAGCTTGGGAATTCCTGTGACTAAAACTTTATTCAATATTGCCAGCGAATTCGTGCCGTTTCCTCTTTCAGCTTGTCCGTGTAAAAAGATTAGAAGCGGATATTTGGCGCTGGAGGTCGAATAACCTCCAGGTCTATACAGATAATAACCATACTTGGCTGCAGTTGAACCAAGCACATAAGGATTGTGTGTGCCTCCATAATCAATGGGTAATCCATTTATTGTTGCTACCGTACTGGTAGTTGTTGTTGTACCGGTTGTACTGTCAGATACTACTGGTGTAGGTTCTACAATTTCATCATCACACGCCATACACAGAAGTACTGCAGCCATAAACACAAGGTGAATCTTCTTCAATATTTTCATAGGTCTTTCGTTCTAAAATTTTACTTGTTAGAATTTTGTTTTAAAAAATAGATGGATTGTTGGAGCTCCCTTCCAAATGATTTTACAAAAAGAATTTATCCACATGGCAATGACAAACATCATTCGATGAATCAACCATAACAACTGTTTAAACAAGTCGTAGAGATGTAAAGAAAAATGAAGTGAATAAATTAAAATTTGTGTGTAAAAAAATCCTCAATACATCAATCGATTGAATTTATATTCGAGTTCTACCCGTAAATAATCTACGCACTTACTCTATAACGATTAACAATTACCTAAGATGTAGACAGGTTTTTTTTAATCACTTCTCTTTTTATTTCTTTTTAAGATAGTGATGATGATGATGAACATGTTTGATTAATCCATGAGTTCTGACGAGTGGCTTCACGAATGCCAATGATATCCGGATCGTATTTCCGAATAAGTGCAAATACCTTTTCCGTTCGCTCCGGCCACTGATTTACACTATCCATTGTAGTACCTAACCGGATGTTGAAGGTCATTACTCTAATCGTTTGAGCACCTACGGTAGGAGATTAGATCATCATCAAAAGAAAAGACAAAATTCGCATTGCTTTAGTAGAAAAGAGTTTTTAGAGATACCTTAAAGATACTTACCATCACGATCGATCTGCAAAGCAAATCATGCTGAAATAAAAGAAACTATAAAACTAAGGCACACCTTCATTTGAAATTCAAATGAAAGTGTGCCTATTGTACCATTCCTATTTCTATTATAGTATGGGCTTCCTATACTGATACATCCAATCATAGAGCGACATGTTGAATGGGCTATAGAGTGGATCTGCAGTACCCATTCCTGTTCCATCATACGTTCGGGTCCAAGCGTCATGACCAACATTTATGTAGGCCGAAATCTTCGCTTTATACTTCGGGGCAGGAATCTGTGCATTGTATTTGGTTACAAATTTCAGAGTTGAATTAAAGTTACCGACATCATTTTTACCAACGAAAGACCAAATGGGCGTATTCTTACACTTCGAATATCCATAACTCGCTCCCCAGGCCGCTACTGGAGCAGCTGCAGCTATATAATT
>DAIQPD010000176.1:0-8499 GCA_036787535.1 Chryseolinea sp. | reverse complement strand
TGTACTTACACCAGCGGATTCAAAAGAAATACATATTATACTGACCACTGTTGATTCAGAACAAAGATTGAAAGGATTTGCCGGTTGCAATGCTATTGGTGGAAATTTTAGAACGAATGGTAATGAAATTCATTTCACTGTAATCTCCACCAAAATGTTTTGTCACAATAGAATGGAGATAGAAAATTACCTTACCAGTGCATTATCAAAAGCACAGACGTATTCCATCGAGGGTGAAGCATTATCGCTCTATCAGGGGAAAGAAAAATTAATCACACTGCAAGCCGTTTATTTTAAATAGGCTTCTTATGCAGGTCTATCCTGTTTCGCATTGACCATCGCTTATAGAGAAAGCCTACGGCAACGGCAATCAACAATGCTATCAATTGTGAATGTGATAGGTAATTCTCAATCACAAAACCACGCGCAAGATCACCCCTGAAGTATTCAAGGACAAACCTGCCGATGGCATACAAGATCAGGTAAAGCAAAAATAATTGCCCGTAGAAGTCTCTTCTACCGCGGATGTAGAGCAATAATAACATTACCAGAAAAATATAGGAAGCTTCGAAGAGTTGTGTTGGGTACAATGGTTCATTCAAAGGTT
This sequence comes from Chryseolinea sp., assembly GCA_036787535.1. Classification (GTDB taxonomy): domain Bacteria; phylum Bacteroidota; class Bacteroidia; order Cytophagales; family Cyclobacteriaceae; genus Chryseolinea. Next base: position 7,892 of record DAIQPD010000176.1, on the reverse strand, counting down.
TGGCACTGCACGCCTCATCTGTAAAGGTAACACCAAAGAGAGATGAGGTTTGTTTACCATAGCAGCATCCCGCAAGGAAACAACCTATTCTTCCAAACATGTGAACCAGGCAGGTTGTGATGGCCATTACATCAAGCATGGCATAGGTAGGCAACTTGTGCTTCTTAAAAAACCAGAGCATGGTAGGCACTGCAAAAAGAAACGAGCCATAAAAAACAAAACCCCGGCCCGTTAAAAGATTTTTTGGGTGACTGCTGTAATATGCTGCATCTTCAAAAAATAAAAATACCTTACCTCCCACCAAAGCCGCAATGAAGATGTAGAGAAAAAGAGAATTGGCCTGATCGAAGGTTAACCCAAATTCCTTTTTACCCCGAACAACCATGTAGGCAACACCTGCAATCGCGCCAAGGGCAATCATAAACCCGTAGCTATAAACGTGGATGCCGGATACTTCAAATAAAATGGGATGCATGCTTAAAGAATATAGAATTTAGGAGTTAGAATATAGAAGAGGCGGACGTCCACAGACCACGGTCGACAGTCGACTGTAGTCTGTGGACAATTTAAAAATTATTTAATCCCCAATTTCAATTTCAGTGCATTATCAAAAGCAGCTTTAGGAATAACCAGACTTACTGTGTTGATAGCAAAATACGTTTCAGATACATTGATCAATCCTTTAAACGGACCAACTTCTCCCCATGAATTCTTCACTAAGAAAAACTTCTTCCCTCCTTTTGATTTTTCCAAACCAACCAAATGCATGAGGTGATCATCTTGTGAGGTAAGATTTTCATACAGTGCTTGTCGCATGGCTTGATCATATTTTACTTCCTCCTCATCTGGATTAACCGTTGCTGATTTTTCGGTTGCTTTCCGCTGTATCGCATACCCTTCCTTCTGATTAAAATAGCGATTACTCACATCGGCATCCCACATTACAGAATATCCTAACTCTACTGCGCGTTCTGTTACCTTAATCATTTCATCCAACGGAAGATTATAAAATGATCCGTTCAGAAAATTATCGGGTGCTTCTAAAATAAAGGGAGCATAAAATGGATGATGTGTATATGAGGTAATGTTCACATAGTCGTCTGCTTTGAAGTGAAGCACTTCTTTGGCAAACGATACAGGTGTGTATTGCTTCTCCAGATAGGTAAACGTTTCAGGTGCTTTGCCCAAATGATCATCGAGAATGGATTGGAATCCGTTGATCCAATCGCTTGGTATCGGACGAGTTTTAAGAAGACTATCCAGATAGGATTTTAATTGTGAATCCATTTTGGAATGATCGTGATTTCGCTCACCCAGGACTAACCCAGAATACACACTTTCCGGAACAGCACCATAAGTAGCAATGGTACGGATCACATCATGTCCCAATCCACCCGGACCAAATTGTGCTGAACCCTGACGAAGAATATAATTTCGAGCCTTATCAAGATAGGTATTTCGCACCGTAAACATTTCCGATATATCGATTTCACCAAAGCCACCTTTCATGGTTTGAGATTCAACCAATGATGTGGCCGAGAAGCTCCAACATGTTCCGGTATTCGCCTGATTTTTAATAGGTGTGTAATCTACTTTTTTCACAACAACCAAATCAGGGGCACTCGTTTGTGCGACACTCATTTGGATTATGATCGATCCACAGAAAACAAGAATCAAAGTTTTGAAGCGCGTTACCATAAATTAAGAATTAGCCTTTGTACGAAATTCTGTAAACCACATTTGCCTGATCATCCGAAACCAATATCGATCCATCAGGTAAAACCAATACATCAACCGGGCGACCCCATACCTTTTGTGTTTCATTATCTAACCAACCTGAAGCAAATACTTCACGACCCAATACCTTATTGCCAGCAAGTTTAACAAGCGTTACATTATAACCGCTCTTTGGTTTGCGATCCCATGAACCATGCTCGGCAATAAAGATCTGGTTTTTGTAAGAGGCTGGAAACATAGAGCCTGTATAAAACTTTAATCCAAGCGGAGCGACATGGGCACCCAGTTTTTCTATAGGTTTTTCAAAATCAGAGCAAGGACGCTTATCACCAAACTCAGGATCCTTAACATCACCGGCATGGCAATATGGATATCCAAAATGCAAACCTGGTTTCGATGCGGTATTCAATTCGCAGGAAGGTAAGTCCTCACCCTCCATCGAATCGCGACCGTTATCGGTAAACCAAATATTTTTTGTTTCGGGATGCCAGGTAAAACCAACTGTATTACGAATACCTTTTGCAAATATCTCGCGGCCGCTTCCATCCGCATTCATGCGTGTGATGGTGGCATAGATCTCATCTTTTGATTCGCATATATTACAAGGAGCACCAACCGGCACATACAATTTTCCATCCGGACCAAATGCAATGTACTTCCAGCCGTGATGCGTCTCAGTTGGAAAATCTTCATTGATTACAATTGGTGCAGGAGGTGCATTTAATTTCGATTCAATACCAGGATATTTTAAAATGCGACTTACAGCAGATACATATAAGTCACCATCTTTAAAGGCTACACCCGTAGGCATATTTAAACCTGAAGCAACAACCCATTTTTTATCGGCTTTAAAATCGCGATCAACATCTTTCACGGCATATACCTTATCCTTATTGCTGTTTCCAACATATAAAATCCCGGAAGGACTCATCGTCATACCCCTTGCATTCTCTACTTCTGCAAATACATCGATGGTGAACCCAGCAGGGAGTTTGATCTTATCCAACGGAAGTGTTTTATAATAATCGGTCAGAGCTGCCTCACCACCTTCCTCAGTATTACCATCCGGAGTAGTGACGACCTTTTCAGTCGTTTTTGAATTACTGCAACCCAGCCCAAGGACTAGCAGAACGATTGGGAAAATTCTTAGTTTCTTCATCTGATTTTTGATTTTACTCTTTCCTCTAAAATTAAATCCTTTTGCTTTTACATTACACATCAATTCTACAAGCGGCTCAACAATTCCCATGATTTCTGCTTTTGATTCGTAATTTTGCCGAATGATCTCGATTACCAATCTCTCTTATTTCATTGGAGGCCGTGCTTTGTACGAAAATGCCAATATGTTTATCAAGCCAAAAGATAAAATAGGCCTTATCGGACTGAATGGCAGAGGTAAATCGACTTTATTGAAGATCATCAATGGCGAATATAAGGTGGATGGCGGTTCTATAAGCATGAGTAACGAGTGCTCACTCGGCTTTTTAAACCAGGATTTGCTTTCCTTCCAAACCGAAGACTCTATATTAGAGGTGGCCATGACTGCTTTTAAAGAGGTGGTGGACATAGAGCGTCAGATGGAAGCAGTCATCCATAAACTAGAAACTGAGTATTCTGACGAATTAGTAGAAAAGCTTACAAAGCTTCAGGAGAAATATGAACACCTTGATGGTTATACTGTTCAGTCGAAGGCAGAGGAAATCTTAGAAGGTATTGGGTTCAAGACGGAAGACTTGCATCGTCCTCTAAAAACATTTTCAGGAGGTTGGCGCATGCGGGTAATGTTGGCAAAGCTTCTGTTAGAAAAGCCTTCATTGTTGATGATGGATGAACCTACCAACCACTTGGACTTACCTTCCATTGAATGGATTGAGAATTATTTACGCAACTATGATGGTGCTTTCATTATCGTTTCGCACGATCGTATTTTCCTGGATAACGTCATTACCAAAGTAGTAGAGGTTACGCAAGGACAACTCATATCGTATGAAGGAAACTATTCTTTCTATCAGCAAGAGAAAGAAATACGGATGGAGATCCAAAATGGTGCGTACGAAAATCAACAGGCAAAAATCAAACAGACAGAGCGTTTCATTGAGCGTTTCCGCGCTACGGCTTCTAAAAGTAAGCTTGTACAATCTCGTGTGAAAGCGTTGGATCGTTTGGACATGATTGAACAAGTTGTGGATGATACCGCTGCTGTAAACTTTCGATTTACTTTCAAGCAACAACCTGGGCGTTACATTATCAGCTTAAAAGATGTTTCAAAATCGTATGGCAATCTTGAGATATTAAAAAATACTTCAATCAACTTAGAGCGTGGAGATAAGATCGCGTTGATTGGCGCCAATGGAAAAGGGAAATCAACCTTGCTACGCATTATAGCGGGCACTGAACCCGTTCAAGGCGAGCGCTCATTAGGTTATAATGTAATCGATGCCTTTTATGCTCAGCATCAATTAGAGTCCCTCCACGTTGAGAATGAAATATTAGAAGAAATGAAACAAGCCGGTTCAGGTAAAACCGAACAAGAGCTTCGAAATGTGTTGGGCTGCTTTTTGTTTTCGGATGAAGAAGCATTTAAAAAAATCAAAGTCTTATCAGGAGGAGAGAAATCACGTGTTGCATTAGCCAAGACTTTGATATCAGAAGCCAACTTCCTGTTGTTGGATGAACCGACTAACCACTTGGATTTTATTTCAGAAAATATTCTGATCCAGGCGTTACAGCAGTATGCCGGAAGTTTCATTGTGGTATCACACAATCGTCACTTTGTAACGCAGATTGCAAATAAGATTTGGTATATCGAAGACAAACAAATTAAAGAATATCCAGGTACGTTCGATGAGTACGAATACTGGCGCAAGAAAAATGCAACAATTGCTGCTGAGGTTAAAGTAGAAATTCCAAAGCCAGCAAAGAAAGTTCAGGAGCCAGCACCAACAACACCGAGTGCCGACACTAAATTAAAATCGCTTGAACGCGAAATGAAAAAGGTAGAAGATCAACTTGCCAAACTGGAAGCATTAAAGGCTGAGCGCGAATTAGAAATGACAAAGCCTGATGTATTTGGTGATTTCGAAAAGCTTAAGAAAATTCAATTCGACCAGAAAAAAACAGAAAAAGAATTGAAAGACGTTACTTCAAAGTGGGAAGAACTGGCGGTTGAAATTGATTCTCTTGGGTAAAGATTTAGTCTCACCGAAATATATAACGGAATCGAAGGCCCACATCGAAGGTAAGTGGTGAGGCGGAGATCCCTACATCTGATTTATAGATTGAGCTAAAGGGATATCGAAGACCAGGGTTCAATGCTATTCGATAATGTTGTCCCATTTTATAACTAATCTCTGTTCCGACTAAACCGCTAAAGTTTACAGTTCGATACGGAGATTCTGATCCACTACCTTGTGTTGTCTTATCCAGATTTCCGCCTTCCGGAGTTAAGGTATTCTGAAGGAAAAGATCGGTTGATATACCTGTGTTTAATTGAACACCTACCTTTCTGTTTACCAGAATGTAACCCGTTTGAATCGGAACATTAATGTATTGAAGTATATTGTTAACCTGATACGGTGATGTTGAAACCAATTGGGCATCAAACGATTCGCGAGCCAAATCATTTAAAGAGGCAACACCGAAATTTTTAAAATCTGGAGAGGTAACAACTGCATTCGAGGTGTAGTCAGAACCTTGCATCATGTAATTCAATCCACCTTGTATAATCCAACGATTAGAAAGTTTAGTACCTATATTAATCCCAACAGAATAGGTTGAACCGGAAGCTTTTGCTTGTTTATTGGCCACTTGAACATTATTAGCAAGAGAATTTGAAGTACCTATTGAAGAATTTGAAGGAGGTGAAACACTTGTGTTAGCAGCGCTGAATGCGCCAGCTGCAACTCCAAGTGATGTCCAGAGACGTTCAGATCGATCTTCTTTTTTGTTTTCCTTTTCCTCCCCTTGAAGTTCTTGTTCACGTTGGGCCAGTTTAGCGAGCAAAAGTGCACCGGCATCTGGCTGTACATCCGTTTTTTCTTGTTTGATATCAATAGCATTTAACCTTTTAGGCGAACTAAAATTGGAAAGCGTTTTAACTGAATGAGATTGAAATACCATCTGATCATCATTCACATTTCTATCATTATTTTGATTTGTGAGATGTTGATCTTCTTGTGCAATTGAATTCGTATTTACGGGGTTCATCTTATTGCTGGCTAAAGATGAATTTGTTTTTGTCTGATTATAATTTGATGTCGCTGATTTATGAATAGTCTTTCTACCTTCATTTTCAAAATCAGTATTGCGCTTTTCCGTGTCGTTATTATTTCCAACAAAATTATTTTCCTCACCTCTGCCCTTCTCTAAAACCATAGGTTCAGTACGCTGGTTTGAATTGCTCTCTGCGCTCACGCTCGCTTCTAAAATCTTTTCCGAATCCTTAGTAGTGTTCTTGCTTTGTGATTCAGTAAGCAAAGCCTGTTGATTTTCAGCACGAAGTGATGTATTTAAAACATACAAAGCAGCCGAGCCAGCAGCCAAAGCAAAAATTACGGACGCAGCAGCTACCATTTTATAATAAAACAGTCTCCTGCGAATGTCGCCTCCGTCTGCTTTCTCCAAATCCAACTCAATGTTTGTCCAAACATTTTCAGATGGAGTGACCTCCGCATCCTTAAAAGCGTCCTTCATTAAATCGTTAAATTCTCCCCTCTCCATAGCGTTCGTAATACGTTGACTCTTTCAATAATTTTTGTTGCAATAAACTTTTCGCCCGTGCGAATTGTGATTTTGATGTTCCCTCTGAAATGCCCAGCAACTCGGCAATTTCTTTATGGCTATAACCTTCAATAGCAAACAAGTTGAAAACAACCTGGCATCCTTGTGGCAGCGATTGAATAAGCTCTAACAATTGTTTGAAATGAATTCCCGATAGGCTGACTTCTTGTTCAGGTAAATGAAGGTCTTCAACATCGACCATGGGATACAAATACATTTTCTTTCGCTGCGCATTCAGGGCTGTATTGACCATGATTCTGGTAATCCAGGTCTCCAGTTTAGCTTCCTGACGGAAATTCTTTATGGCGTTAAATACCTTTACAAATCCCTCTTGTAAAATGTCCTCAGCCTCATCAATTCCTTTTGCATATCGCAGGCAAACCACCATCATTTTTCGGCAATAGGAGTTATACAAAGTCTGCTGAGCGGCTCTGTCATTTTTGATACATCCTTCTATTAGCTCTGTTTCGTTGAGCATGAACCCAATTATGCGGCCGTTTTGCATTTTAGACACACTAGTGACTACAAAGGTTGGAAATGGTTTCTATCTTTAACGCACTATGAAGTACGTCTATATTATTCTTGTTGTTGTCGGGGTAATGGCGTGTGTTCCCCTCACACAAAGTTCAACTAATTCGGATGGCAATCCAAAGGACTTGCAGCTCATCGATCAGACTTATGAACCTCAAATTCGGACGGTTCAATTATCGCCAGTAGGTATTCCTATGCAGCCAGCAGTTACAGCCCTTGGCCAATGGAATCTCTTGTTGACTTTTGATGATCTGAAGGGCGACCGGGATAATTACCTAGCAAAAATTATCCATTGTAATTTCGACTGGTCCAAGTCAAGTCTTCAGGATCTGGACTTTTTGACTGACTATAATGAATTTCCGATCAACAATTTCGAACCCTCTGTTAATACACATATTCCTTACGTTCATTATTGGTATAACCTGCCTGCCGTAAAGCTTCCTGGTAATTATGTTTTAGTAGTGTATCGATCCGGAAATGAAGATGACATTATTCTGAGCAGAAGGTTTATGGTTTTTGATAACAAGGTGACTCTTAAACGAGAAGGCAATTTGGTAGGCCCAAGCAACATGGCCGATTTAAACCAGCAAATAAATTTCACGATAAACCACAGCAATCTCTACATCACCAATCCATTGCTTGATGTACATGTAAACATGCGGCAAAACCAACGATGGGATAATATGGCTGTTGATATGCGACCAAGCTTTATCCGTGATATCGAAAAAGAATTAGACTACCGATACTTTGATGATGCCAACATGTTTAAAGCTGGAAACGAGTTTAGGTATTTTGATTTACGATCACTCTACAACCCCGGAAGGTATGTGAACAGAGTAAATAAA
>DAIQPD010000175.1:0-8661 GCA_036787535.1 Chryseolinea sp. | reverse complement strand
CGTTGACATTGAATAACATTATATCCAGTGTTGAAAAGATCATTAATGTCCTCAAGAAAATCAGGTGTCGGGATATTATCTGCATCTAGAACTATGGCGATCTGGTATTGCTTTGTAAGCTGTGCCATTGCATAGTTAAGTGATTTGCTTTTTGTGCTCCTTTCGAAACTTACAGGTACAACTATTGCCTCTGTGCTGAAGAGACTTGAAAGGGTTTCGGATTTTAACGAGTCCGCAATAATAATAATATCAAACTTCTCCTTTGGATACTTTAATGATAATAGATTTTGTGTTGTGCTGAGAATAACTTTATCTTCCTTATAGCATGGGACAAGCACAGCAATCCGATTCGTTACTTCAGATTTTTTTACCTGCACTTTTTTATAGAAGAATCCAGCTAGAGATAATATTAAAACGTAGACGGTATTTAATAGAAAAAAAGCAAATAGAAAGTTCTCAAACATCCCGAAATCTTAAACTAGCTATTTAAACTTTTTCTTTTTGCAATAATGCTGGGAAAGTTGAAAGGAGAATTTTCATATCCAAGCTAAAGGAATTTTTCATTGCGTATTCCATATCTAGTGCAATTCTCTCTTCAGGAGACATATCCTCCTTACCTCTTTTTGTAACTTGCCAAAGGCCGGTAATTCCAGCTGGTGCAAGGAATCTCCAGGCGATTTGATCATTGGTGAGTTTCTCTGCTTCATAGAGGGGGAGTGGCCGGTTTCCAACTAAGGACATGTCGCCTTTCAAGACATTTATAAGCTGTGGTATTTCGTCAAGACTGGAATTCCTTAAAAAATTCCCTACCCTGGTAACTCGAGGATCATTTTTGATCTTAAAGAAAACTCCATTCGTTGAATTTTCAGAGTACTGATTCAAATGTTCAAGCTTTTTAAGTTCATCCGCAGCACCGATCCTCATGGAACGGAACTTGTAAAAGTCAAAAATCTTGTAACCAGCACCTGCTCGTTTTGAAATATAAAATATTGGACCTTTTGATTCCAGCTTAATTAAAATTGCAATAAGAATAAGCAAAGGTGATATAAAGAATAATCCCGAGGCAGAAAGAACAATATCAAAGGTTCTTTTAAAAGTCCACAATTTTATTTTCGGAATCTCTTCGAGAGCCTGAACAGAGACATAAGGTTTATTACCCCGTTGATTTTTGTAATCCTTTAGTTTCTTAATAAATTCTAAGCGCTTTAAGAAAGAATAAGTAATTCCCCCATGATGATATTCATCTGCTCCAAATTTTAATGCAAGATCTTTTGCTGATTGCTCAAATTTTGCAGAATAAATTATAAATGGAATAGACTTTTCTTTCGCTATATTCTTAAGCTCTACAGCCTTATCAGAAAGATTCTGAGCGTTGATTAAAATAGCATCAGATATATGATTCCCATTAATATGATGCAATGCACCAATAACATCAACACTTGTGAAATAAATCGTTTCTTGAATATTGTCATGCTCAGGGACATGATCATAGGAATCGATTCGAAGGAGGTGTTTGGTGAAAAGCGACACACTTGATTTGGTTTGGGGAACCAAAGATAAAGGAGATTCTTGAATAGGAATATGTAAAGCTACATCCATATCAGTTCACAAAAACGTTTTGTCCCTTAAAGGATAATGCCCGATCTACTTCTGCCACTAATGACTGAGGCTCAAATGGTTTAACCAAATAAGTAAATGCTCCTAAATCCAGGCATTGCTTGCGCTTGCTGGCATCTTCATATCCAGATAGTATGATAACCGGAATGCTCTTAAACAAACCACTTGAGCTGAGGTTTTCAAGCAATTCAATACCATCGAGCGATGGCATTTTCAAATCCGATATAATTAGATCTGGAACATTTCCATCTGAAAGCCAGGACCAAGCTTCCATACCATTGTTCATAATAATAACTTCATACTTTTTTTGAAGAATCTTCTCCAAAAGCCAGCATAAAGGAACATCGTCTTCGATGACCAATACTCTTTTCATGGTACTAAGTTTAAATACCTCTTAAAAATGCTGCTTTAAAGATCAGGATAGATTAAGGCGAGATCTTTAAAGCCAACTAAAATAGACAATCAAATCTATATAAAAAAAATGATACAGATGTAACCTTTCAAACTAAAATTCTTGATACTATGGGTAAATTCAGACATCTATGCTTCAAAAAGAAACGTGAGAACAGAATTGGTATGCCCAAGCGATCATGTGTTATATTTTAGCTATGTAATGTTTAAGATTGATTTTTAACTAATTCAATCGTTTTAATCCTGTTTACCTTCCCCGTAGTGGTAAAGAGAAATGTCTTTAAGAATACTATTTCCTTGGGTATCTCATAAGATGATAACCTTTGTTTGAACATCGAGTTAATTTTTTCAAGAACTTCAATTGCATACTTGTCACTTTCGATAATTAGGACAATTTTTTGTCCTAATCGTGAGTCGGGAACCCCGGCTACAAAAAAGGATTGCCCAAGTCCTACCTCATTTAATATATCTCCAATTTGGATTTCTACTTTTTCAGGCGAGATCTTTACACCACCTGAGTTTATCACATTGTCATACCTGCCAATGAGCTTAAATGAAGTCAGTGATTTGATATCAACAACATCATTTGTGTAAATACTGTCATTTAGAAATGGACTGTTAATAATCAGACAATTCCGATTATCTAATTTGATTTCGATGTTCGGTAGTACTTGAAAGAAATCGGATGCATTTTCTCCATTTAACTTTTGAAGGGCAATGTGTGACACCGTTTCTGTCATGCCATAGGTAGCATAAAATTGGCAATCGAATTCTTGAAGAATATTGCGTGTTCCATTGTCTAAAACTGTGCCTCCAATAATTGCAGTTTGTATTTTGTTTAACTTGATAGCAGAATCTTTTGATAGCATTTCCTGAATTTGGTAGGGCACAAAGGCTGCAAAATCCATCTTTTGATAATGAGGTAAATTTAATAATGGATTTGCTGACGGATTTACAGCAATGATCTTCATACCCGTAACAAAGCTTCTTACCAACATCATCTTGCCTGCGATATACTGTGTATCAAGACACACTAACGCAGTAAAACCTTCTTTTAACTGCAGCGCAGTCTCAGTAAGCATTGCGCTTGAGCGCATCTGATCTCTACTGATTGGAATTTCTTTTGGTGTGCCGGTTGATCCACTTGTTTTTTGATAAAATAGGTCCGCTCCAGTGAACCATTTTTTTATAAAAGCGAATGTACTTTTTTCGAAATCAGATTGAGCATTCTCTTTACCCGAAATTATTTCTTCCAGGTCAACCTCCCGGTTGTTGATTAATATGGTTGAGAAAGGATAATCAATCATGCTACCGATGAATTCATTTGCATAATTTACCTATGGAAATTGGGGATACTTTGACCAGTCCGGGTCGCGCTTCTCAAGAAATGCATTCTTGCCTTCCTTCGCTTCTTCGCTTAGGTAGTACAGAAGGGTAGCATTACCTGCCAGTTCCTGAATTCCAGATTGTCCATCGAGTTCAGCATTGAAAGAGCTCTTCAGTAATCGAATAGCAAGCGGGCTCTTCTGAATTATTTTCTTTGCCCAGGCTACGTAGGTTTCTTCCAGAATCTCTAATGGAACAACCTTGTTCACCAGACCCATTTCAATGGCTTCCTTTGCATCGTATTGATCACAGAGGTACCAAATCTCTCTGGCTTTCTTCTGTCCTACAATGCGCGCTAGATAGGATGCGCCAAAACCACCATCGAAGCTACCTACTTTTGGCCCGGTTTGTCCGAAGCGGGCATTCTCTGCTGCGATAGTTAAGTCGCACACAACATGCAATACATGTCCTCCTCCAATGGCCCATCCAGCGACTGCCGCTATAACTGGCTTTGGGATAGACCGAATGATTTTTTGAAGGTCAAGCACATTCAATCGGGGCGTAGTGTCTTCACCGACATAACCTCCATGGCCACGAACACTTTGATCGCCACCACTGCAAAATGCTTTTCCGCCTTCGCCTGTTAGAATGATGGCTCGTATCGAAGCATCCTCACGACAAATGTTCATAGCGTCAATCATTTCGGATACAGTTAACGGTGTAAAAGCATTATGTACCTGAGGACGGTTGATACTTATGCGTGCAATACCTTCATAGGTATGAAATAAAATCTCTTTGTATTCTTTGGCCTTTTGCCATGGATATTTAAAGCTCATAACTCTCCTTTATTTTCAGTTTTAGATTTTCGAATATTGATTTATTCACTGCACCTTCCGATTCCAATTCCAGGATTTTTGTTTTTCCGTCTGGCTCGAAAAAGTCTTTGAGCAGGTTTTTGAGTTTGCGTTTGTTGTCGAGTTTTAAGTAATCGAAACCAAACTCTTCACACAGCTTTCTTGCGTTTAGTTTTTGTTGGGTGGCGAAGTACTCATCCGATTCGGGTAATGATCCAGGACCATCAATCATTTTGAAAATAAGACCACCATGATTATTGATTATAACAACACGGAGATTGGGCAATGGATAGTTGTGCCAGAATGCATTCCGATCATAGAAAAAGGCTAAATCACCAGTAATCAAAAAGTTCAGACCTGTATTCATCAAACTGTGGCCGACTGCAGTACTGGTGCATCCATCTATTCCGCTCGTACCCCGATTTGAAAAAACGTTTACTTTTCTATTCGCATTGAGTCCTATGAAATTGGCATACCGAACGCTCATGCTGTTCGCAAGGTGCAGGCATGAATCGGCAGGAAGATTCTGAACGACTTCATGAATCAATTCGAATTCACCGAAATTGGTTTGAGGAAAAAAAGCATCAAGCGAGCGTAACGCTCTTCGCTCTTCTACTTCCCAAAGTTTATTGTAGTTATTCTGTTTTTGATTGGAGAAGCCTTCGCTTTGTGGAATGGTATTCAGGTAATGAAAGAACGATTCGAATTTGGTTCTGAAAATATGGGTTACATGTTGGAACGCATCTGCCACTACTCCCGCTTCTTGGATATGCCAATGTTGTTTAGGCGCGTAGTTCCGAAGAAATACTTTCAGGTTTTTTGAAAGCACTGATTTTCCAAAGGTAATCAGTAATTCTGGCTGCAATGTTTTCTTTACGGAATCAGGCGCCTGACCTAAAAACAGATCGGTGTGCCGGATCAGCATTTCGAGAGGATTAAGATTCGAGAGGATATCTCCGGCAATTGGTACTTTATGTTTTTGTGTAAAGTTGATCAGCAATTCAATTTGATCGGCATCAACATCGCCTTGACCTGCCACAACTAAAATGCGGTTGAAGGACGGCCATTCGTTTATGATCTCTTGCTTCTGTTGAGTTGAGATTTCAAATGAAGTAGTATGCTCCTCAATCACGCGAAGATCCTCCGTGAATTGGATCAATTCATCCTTTGAAGGATAAAGCGGCTCTCGAAAAGGGGCATTGATATGAACGGGGCCTTGAGGCTCTTGTCGACTTAAATTAATTGCCTCATTCACAATTCTATTGATGGACCATACATTGTCTGTATGGTCGTATTCCTGCGGAAGCTGAAAAGACTTCTTTACGTGTTTACCAAACAGATCATTTTGGTAAATGGTTTGACCGTCTTGCTGAGCAACCCACTCCGAAGGACGATCAGCAGAGAAAACGATTAAGGGAATTTGGTTAAAGAATGCCTCCGCCACCGATGGAGCAAAGTTATAGGCCGCAGAGCCTGAAGTACATACCAGCACTGTTGGTACTTTGTTGGATTGGGCCATTCCTAACGCGATAAAGCCCGCACTGCGTTCATCGCTGAACGACCTGGTGCAGATCTTAGGATGTCGTGCGAAAGCTAGTGTAAGGGGTGCGCAGCGCGAACCAGGACAAAGTACAGTATGTGTTATGCCTTTTTGAGAACAGAGCTCGGCAATATCGTAGATCGGTTGAAGGCGCATCAGGAAGTAGGAGTAGACTGTAATACAGAAAGGTAAAAGTAAATCATTCCTACATTATTGCGTATGATGAATAACTTTTAACAGGGTGTTCAATTTCATTTCGGTTTCAATCCATTCTTCTTTAGGATCGGAGTCAATCGTAACACCAGCCCCTGCATAAAGTAATGCCCTGTCATCCTGCAATTGCATGCAGCGCAGATTCACAAATAGACTTGTCTGGTTGTTGAAATTTACCGGCCCAAGATATCCGGCATAATACTGCCGATCATAGCCTTCATGATCCTTTAAAAATTTCAAAGCGTATTCAAGTGGCATACCACAAACGGCAGAAGTGGGATGGAGGAGTTGAAGCATTACCGATCCCAGTTGTGGAAAGTTAGTGGCTTTCATATCCACTGTAAACTCAGATTTCAAGTGAAGTACATTCCCTGCCACAATGGTTTTAGGTCCATGCTCATCATACTCACGCAGTCTGATTTTTTTGAAGCAACTGATAATGTATCGCTCCACAAGTGCCTGTTCTTCAATCTCTTTCTGTGTCCAGGCTACGGTTTTTAAATTAACATCTTCCTGAAAGGTTTTTGTCCCGGCCAACGCCACAGTTTTAAAAATGGTATTGTCTTCTAAACCGACTAATACTTCAGGTGTAGCGCCCATCCAGGTACCAGCTTCAGGACTGCTGATAAAAGAAACCATGGCATCAGGATAGGTATCGCAGAGTTCTTCAAAGACATTCACAACATCGACATCGTCTGGAAGTAAAACGGATAATGTCCTTGACAATACAATCTTTTCCATCGAACCTTTCTCCAGTTCAGCAATGCCTCGGCTCACGAGATTAACATAGAATTTTTGTTCTCCTTGCTCGTCAATTTTGACCTGATTATGAAATTTTGTTTTAAACCTAGTGGTCGAAGAAGATCGAATAACATTCTTTAGCCATTCGGCCGATGTAATTTCCGATGGTGTCTCCGGAGGTCGAAGTTCATTTTGCGAAAATGAAAAAGAGAAATCCGCTTCGAGGTAGAGGCTTTCTCTTTCAGGATCAAAAGGAGAGAAGATGAAACCAGTTTTCAACTCTTCAATGGTTTCGTTCTTTTTTAAAAGTTGCGTTTGCCTGGATAGAACGAGTTGGCGAACTGGATTGTTAGGCAACTTCCAAAGCGCAACCGAAAAATGTTGGTCGACCGCATGTGTAATAATGCGTGACAAATAATCGATCTCTGTTAACGGTGATGATTTTTCTGAAACCAGTGTATCCATAATATCCTTCGGCTCTTCCTTTAATTCTTTTTTTCTAACACAGCCATCGTAATGCGCGATATGCAGACCAGTTCATTTTGTTCAGTCGTGATTCGAATCTCCCATACCTGTGTCTTTTTTCCGATATGGATCGGTTTAGTAATACCTGTCACAAAACCTTCACGAACACCTTTCAAATGATTCGCATTAATCTCTAAACCAACACAAAAGAATTTTGTTTGATCAACACATAAAGTGGCCGCGACACTTCCCATGGTTTCGGCAAGGGATACCGATGCGCCTCCATGAAGTAATCCCATTGGTTGATGTGTTCGCTTATCTACTGGCATTCGGGCTTCCAGAAAATCTTCACCAATAGTGATGAACTCAATACCCAGTTGCTCTGCCAAGGTATTCTTCGACCATTTGTTAAGCGATTCAATCGTAATGCCTTCTTTGAAAATGCTCATGTAAAGCCAAGGTGTTAAGGTACACTGGAGTATTGGTTAAGGTCTTTTATTTCCGTAAAACATATCGGTCAATTCTCAACCTGATCACGGAATACTGATACCGATTACCTATACTTGCGCCCAAAATAACCGAAAATTGAGCAGTAAAAAAATATACATTGTTCGTCATGGACAAACTGATTTTAACCTGAACAACATTGTTCAGGGTAGTGGAGTAAACAGCAGCTTGAACGACCGTGGCCGTGCGCAGGGCCAGGCTTTCTTCGACACGTATAAAGATATTCAGTTCGATAAAATCTATACTTCTGCTCTTGTAAGAACTAAAGAGTCTATCCAAAAGTTTATTGATCTTGGAATTCCTTTCGAATCATTAAGTGGTTTGAATGAGATCAGCTGGGGAACGAAGGAAGGCGAGAAGATCACGCCCGATGAAGATGAATATTACCATCACATGCTGAAGGAATGGCAACAAGGTTATACCACCTTGCGAATTGAAAAAGGAGAGAGTCCGGAGGACGTGGTGATGAGAATGAAACCAGCCTTGGATTACATAATGAGCAGGGAAGAGGAAAGGGTAATTTTAGTCTGCATGCATGGACGAGCTATCCGCATTTTATTGTGTATGCTATTGAACTACCCCTTGAAATCAATGGATATGTTTGAGCATGTAAATCTTGGTCTTTATCTGATCAACTACACCGGCTCAATGTTCAGTGTTGAGCTGCACAACAATACTGATCATTTGCTGCCACTTAATTGAGCAAGAGCAGATTTCGCTTTACTATCGATGCTGTTTTTGTACTCATGTTTTTTATAGGTCAGTGCCTGTTCAAAGTACAGCTTTGCTGTTCTCTTATCCGACTCAAATAAAGCAATGTATCCTAATTGCAAGCAGGCGTTTGGTGCAAAATACCATGGCTCTTGCGCTGTGGACTGAATGGTTTGTTCATAAAACATTTTCGCTTCTTGCAGCTTGTTTTGCTTATGAAAAAGTCGCGCTTTCCGATACGGGAATTCGGCCTGATCGCGTTTCGTTACTCTCTCC
>DAIQPD010000001.1:0-152491 GCA_036787535.1 Chryseolinea sp. | reverse complement strand
CCCGCAGAGCCGCGTAACCGATCACCGCATTGGTTACGCGGCTCTGCGGGTAATTATAGGTTCTGATTTTTTCGGAACGATCTCCTGTACGAACAATGGATTTCCGTGCGCTACTGATCTCTGATTGTTGCTTGGTGTATTCCAATTCAAACAGTTTGGTCTGCAACATCTTCAACGCACGCTCACGATTACCATGCTGCGAACGCTCTACCTGGCAGGTAATTACTATTCCGGATGGCTTGTGGGTAAGCTGAACTTTCGTCTCTACCTTATTTACGTTCTGTCCACCAGCACCACCCGAACGTGATGTCTGATATTCAAGGTCGGCAGGATTAATGACAATCGATACATCATCCACTTCGGGCATAACTACAACTGAAGCTGCCGAGGTATGTACTCTTCCCATTTGTTCGGTTTCGGGTACGCGCTGAACACGATGTACTCCCGATTCGAATTTCAATAAGCCGTAAACATTCTCACCACTCACACTACAAATCACTTCCTTGTAGCCTCCGGCAGTTCCTTCCGTAACATCGAGAACCGACATTTTAAGTCCAACACGATCGCAATAACGCTGATACATCCGCCAAAGATCACCGGCAAAAATAGCGGCTTCATCACCACCCGTTCCGGCCCTGATTTCGAGCATTACATCTTTATCATCATTCGGATCTTTCGGAATAAGCAATTCCTTGATTTCAGTATCCAGCTTTTCAATGCGTGGCTCTACTTCATCAATTTCCATTTTGGCCATTTCGCGCAGCTCCTCATCTTTCTCTTGCTCCAACACATCTTTTGCCTGGCGAAGATGATGCTTAGCCTCCGTTAACTGATTGAATTTCACTACAATTTTCTCCAAATCACGGTATTCCTTGCTGAGCTGAGAAAACCGCTTCATATCCTTCATGGTATCGGGTTGACCCAATAACTGACCTACTTCTTCAAAGCGGAGCTTGATATCTTCTAATTTCTGAATCATACTTAAAAATGAACGCGCAAAGGTAATAAAAAGTCGATGGCTGACTATCAACAAAATCAGGACGAGTGTATGAGAGTTTTGTGATGTTGGGGTCATGGCCAAGCGAGGCGCAAGGCCACCGGGCTTTCCGTTTCAAGCCCTGCCAAGCGCTTCGATTGGTTCGATCTAAGACACTTCGGGCTTTCCACTACAATCCCTTGCCCGCGTACGCCAATAGTAAGCTGTCATTTGTCTAAGTGTCGTACACCATGAAGACTTCGGCAATAATTAAACGCAGGAATGTTAATTGAAATTAGGATTTTGAAACGAACGATTTAAACTTTGTCGGATGAAGAAAATACTTTTAATCTCCTCAGTTGTACTGATGTCGTGTGGCGGATCAATGTCTGATGAACAGCGCAAACGCCTCCACGAAGGTATGGAGCAACAGAAAATTGTAAAGATGAACGACTCTGAAATTGTGCTGGCAGCAATGGAACAAGGCCGTACGTTTTATTCAGTAATTGAAAGACTTTCGTTCGATTCAACTAAAATAGATTCAGTTGCCAAAGCCTATGGCGTAAGGGCCGTACAACTAGACATTAATTCTTCTAAACCCATCACGAATGAAACAGAAAAACAATTGCTGGATGCCTACATTTCTGCTGCTGCTACAGGAAGTATGACTGATAACATTCAGAAAATCCGCAAGAGCGAAACGGATTATGACTCATTGATTTATTCGAAGCCTATTGTGGTAACAAAAGATGGTGTTGAAAATGTGACGGGTATCTGGAATATCTATTTGGCAAAGAAGCAGGTAATTATTTCTGCCAGTAAAAAGTAATTAGTTACATACTCCCTTGGTCCAAGTAACAACTCCTGCCGCTTTTGCAAAACACTCATTGTCATAGGTAACATTGTTGCAGCCACAGACAGGATCAATAACAAAAGGGCAAGCCTTTATCTCTCCCCACGTATCAGGATTGATACACTCCTTTGGTTCATCGCTATCATTGCATGACGCACAAAAGATTATACCGATGAGAAAAAGTTTCTTCATAGTCCTTTTAACACATCACTTCATATTTTGGTTGTATAGAATCAGGCTTTGTAACGCCAGCAATCGATAAGATGATCATTCACCAGACCACACGCCTGCATATGCGCATAGATTACCGTACTGCCGACAAACTTAAATCCACGCTTAATTAAATCTTTGCTCAATGCATCAGATTCTTTTGTAATGGCCGGCACTTCACTTAATGATTTTCTTTTGTTCACTATCGGTTTTCCTCCAACAAAACTCCAGATGTATTGATTGAAAGTACCAAACTCTTTTTGCACTTCCAGAAATCGTTTGGCGTTGTTCACTGCTGCATTCACTTTTAGTTTATTACGAACGATACCTGGGTCCTGAAGAATTTTTTCAATCCGTGCTTCTGTAAAGCGAGACACTTTCTTTGGATCAAAATCAGCAAAGTTTTTTCGATAACCTTCGCGCTTTTTTAAAATGGTGGACCAGCTTAAGCCTGCTTGAGCTCCTTCCAAAATTAAAAACTCAAAATGTTTATTGTCTTCGTGAACAGGCACACCCCATTCCTCATCGTGGTATTGAATGTATTGATCAAACTTCAGGCACCATCCGCAGCGAATTTTTTCTTTCATGTAAACTAGACATTAGATGTTAGATAATAGACGTAAGACTTTTAGAACTTGTGCATTTGAATTCTTGCCACCAAGTCTCTAAGACACCAAGAAGACACTAAGTTTGAAAAATTAAATGCCAAGCACAAACCCTAATCTAAAATTGTCTCCCATTTTCTTTGTGCTTCTTTGTGACCTTGTGTCTTCGTGGCATAGGTATTCTTGCCGCCAAGAGTGAAATCAGTCTTCCATGTGAGTACCTAGCTTCTACCATGCGATATCCTACAGTGTTGCTACACTCTCATGGTGCATTCAATGCTACCTTCAAGCAAGCATTATGGCAGAATGATAGGGGAAAAGCAGTTGATTTCCGATCATATTGATGTGCTAGCTCACCAGAGACTTCTGTCCTGCGATGATCAAGATTGGATTAGGGAAAGGTGACATTATTCGGGCTCGAAACTTTAAACTCGAAACTCATTTCATCCACTCAAAAACAGTATAGTGAGATCCATCCATACCCATTGATTCATAAACCTTAATGGCACGTTCATTTGTTTTATCAACATAAAGACGGAGACCAATTAATTTCGGATCAGCCTTGATGATGCTCAAAATATTATCATACATCATTTTGAAAATACCTTTCTTCCGATGACTTTGCTTTACATAAACAGATTGCAGCCACCAGACTAATCCATTGCGCCAATCGCTCCACTCATAGGTAATTAAATGGCAGGCAATAATTTCTTTGTCATCCTCCACAACATAATAAATACCTTTTGCAGGATCATCAAACATCGCTTGTAAGCCTGCGTTGAGTATAGTTTCATCTAACTTTACACCTTCCGATTCATCAGCCAATCGTTGTTGAAAATCAATCAAGATCGGAATGTCTTTTTCTTTTGCTTCCCGTATTGAAATCATAATCTTATTGCAAGGCTTGCTTAATATCGTTTATCAAATCAGAAACTTCTTCAATACCTACAGAGAAGCGAACGAGATTATCGCTCACACCAATTGCAGCCCGTTCTTCAGCATTCATTTTTGAATGCGAGGTTCTCACCGGAGAGGTAACAGTAGATTCTACTCCTCCCAGACTAATAGCACGTTTTATTAATTGAAGTTTCCCCATAAAGGCATGAGCATCACCATTCACTTCAAATGAAAGCATGCCGCCAAAGCCACCCAGCATTTGTGCTTTCGCGATAGCATGATCAGGATGACTTGGTAAACCCGGATAAAATACTTTGCCTATTCTTGAATCAGATTCAAGAAATTCAGCAATAGCTTGTGCGTTTTGATTTTGCTGGCGAACCCGCAATACAATGGTTTTCAAACTTCTTTCAACAAGCCAACATGTTTGCGCATCGAGTGATCCACCAAAATGGATAGCACTTTCCCAAATTTTTTGTGTGAGTACTTTTGAAGCTACTACTACACCACAACAAATGTCGCTGTGTCCGCCAATGTATTTTGTGCCGCTGTGCGTAACGATATCAATGCCGAAATCAATTGGATTTTGATTAACAGGCGAAGCAAAAGTATTATCGATAATCGTAATCAATCCATGCTTTTTGGCAATATCCGCCACAGCTTTTAAATCCGTAATTTTTAAAGTAGGGTTTGAAGGTGTTTCAATATACAGAACACGTGTGTTGGGTTGAATGGCCTTTTCAAAATTCCTTGGGTCTGATCCATCAACTAAAGTATATTCCATTCCATATCGAGGCAGTTCATTTACAACTGCATGAAAAGTGCCGCCATATAAATCGTTTTGAAAAACAGCGTGATCACCTTTCTTCA
The DNA here is from genome assembly GCA_036787535.1 of Chryseolinea sp. Classification (GTDB taxonomy): domain Bacteria; phylum Bacteroidota; class Bacteroidia; order Cytophagales; family Cyclobacteriaceae; genus Chryseolinea. Next base: position 148,080 of record DAIQPD010000001.1, on the reverse strand, counting down.
TCATGGCAAAAATAGAAGTGAGAATAGCGGCCATCCCGGAACTCATAATCAAACCATCTTCTCCATTTTCCAGCGCGGCTAGCTTCTCCACCACAGCCTTCATATTCGGAGTATTGAAGTAACGTGGATATAGCGACACCTCAACTCCTTCGTAATCGTAGGCTGAAGATGGGAAGATGGGTGTTACTGTTCCTTTAAATTGGCTATCGCCTGGCGAACCAACATGAACACTTTGGGTGAGTTTTGAAAGATTTTGTTTTTTCATCTGGAGAAATTCGAAGTGAAACAAAGATAGGGCTGACTGCGAGAGCAAAAAAAATTCAGATTGAAAACATTTGCCTGAAAATTTTAACTATTAATTCTTTAATCTGAAAAGCTACGTATTTTAGATTTGTAAAATTGTTTTCATTATACTTACATATCATTTATTGTATTGTAAAAAATTCATGTTAATCCTTAAACATTCATACTATGCCGGACGGAAAAAAAATCTCGAAAAAGAAAGCGATTAATGAAGTAAAGAGATACAAAGACAATCATCCAAAATCTACCAACTCTGTATCTTACGATGCCAGCCTTATTCAGGAGTTGCTTGATATTCCAAAATGTGTAACCGTGCGCATTCACCTTGCTGAAACCGATGAAAAAACAATAACCCTCGTGTTGGTAGCAGTAGATAAAGACGGAAATGCTATTCTACCCGCAACGGATGAATTAACTAAAGATGCGGCTGAATCTCCCTTCATTGTAAATGAAGGAGCGACTTGTCCTCCTGTATGCCCAAAAGGTGATTTATAAGAATGAAATATAGTGAGCTTAGAACTTATTTATTTTTCAAGTTATTTGCAGCTCTTTGGTAGTTTTTTAATTGCCGCGCTTGGACTTCTTTATTTTTCAAAAAGAGATAAGACCATTCTTATTATAGCTTTTTATGGATTAAACAGTTGTGTCTTTCAGATAGCGAACAGCTTTTCTCCACGAATAGGCAATTACATAGTGAACAACATTGTGGCGAACGTTTATACATTTACAGAGGCTTTCATTCTTCTTTACTTTTTTTTTACACTATTTCCTGCAGTGTGGTCAAAGAAGTTAACTATCGTTTTCGGCATCTTATACACAATTCTATATTTTGTACTTATTCGTGATCATTGGCAGGAAGCTATTGGTTCAATACGAATGTTGCGTGATCTGTTGATGATTGTTTGTTCTCTGTTCTACTTTTATTTTTTAATATCTAATTTGCCTACAACACAAATTACACGTTACCCAATGTTCTGGATTGTTGCCGCATTCATTTTCTTTTTTTCGGGTACTTTTGTATTGTCATTATCAACAGATTACTTACATCATGTTTTAAAAAACGACTTCAGCTACCTGTGGCCAGCACGAAATTTTTTCAGGTTCTTCTTTTGCCTTGTCGTTTCGTATGGTTTGTTGTTAGATTTACGTGAAGTGAAAATGAAACAGCCTGCTCAACGCTAGTGCAATAATGGAAAGCAGCTATCAGGGTATGTTTTTGATTGCAGCCGGTACTGTAGTTATGTTACTACTGGTTGCTGCAATTATTCTATTTCTGGTTTTCTACCAGAAGAAGATGATTCAGGAACAAGTAAAGCGTCAGGAGCTTGAGATTGTCCATCAGCAAAAAATGATGGAAGCCGCTTTAGAATCCCAGGAAAACGAACGAAGGCGAGTGGCGGGTGATCTTCATGATAGCATTGGTGCCATGCTCTCTGCTATACGGCTTGGCCTAATCACCTTAGGCAGGCAGATGCCAAACCCTGGTGCCATTGACGAAACGAAAGAAATGCTGGATGAAACCATCGGTTCTGTTCGCAGAATCAGTCGCGATTTAATGCCATCAACATTAGAGAAGTTTGGGCTTTCGCACGCGATAAAAGAACTCTGTGAACGCTTTCAATCTACTTCTCAATTACCTATCCACTACCACGTAGACAATGAGCCCAAACCAATCGATCCAAAAAAAGAACTGATGATTTTCCGGATCGTCCAGGAATTATTGAACAACGCTATTAAGCATGCAAAGTCCACTCACATTTCGATAACACTTCGTTCAGCTGATACATTTCAAATTATAGTTGAAGATGATGGCGTGGGCTTTAATCTTGATGAACAAAATGCATCCAATAAAATTGAAAAAGGATTGGGGCTTTTTAATATTGAAAATAGAACTAGACTGTTAGATGCTACGATTGAGTTTGATAAAGAAAGAAAGAAAGGTACGCGCACAATTTTAACAGTTCCCTATGAAACAGGAATATAGTGTTTACATAGCCGATGATCATACTCTTTTTCGCAAAGCGATGGTTAACCTCATCCGAACCTTTGAGAAGGTAAAGCAAATAAAAGATGCAGAAAATGGAAAAGAACTTTTAAATCTTATCAAACATGAACCCCCTCATGTGGCTATCATCGATTTACAAATGCCAATCATGGATGGCACGGAGGCCAGCGAACAGATTCTTCAAAAATACCCCGATGTAAAAATTATTATCCTCACTATGCACGATAGTGAAAAGTATATTCTTCACATGATGGAAATGGGGGTACATGCTTTCTTGCTTAAGAATACCGAGCCTGAAGAATTAGAAAAAGCCATTTATTCAGTTGCCGAAAAAGACTTTTATCATAATGACCTTGTTGCGTCAGTACTGCGAAAAAATGTAAAAGAGAAGAAAGCGGGGAAACGGCCAACATTTCTTCAAAGTGAATTATCTGATAGAGAAAACGAGGTGCTAACATTAATCTGTGGTGAGCTTACCATGAAAGAAATTAGTCAAAAACTATTCTTAAGTGAAAATACCGTTCGCAATCATCGGGTTAACATCATGGAAAAAGTGGGTGTCAACAACATTGTTGGTCTGGTTAAGTATGCCTACGAAACCGGATTGATAAAATAATTTACAAAAATCATAATGGTACTATTCTACCATTTTGATAGTACAATTCTACTACCGCTTTATTAACGCTACAACGTAACTCATTGTATATCAATCCTCATTTGGTTTGTGTTGGCGGATTAGTTCAAATCAAAATATGAATCTCCAAATCTGAGTTTATAAAATCAACGAACTTAGTAAAGGTTTAAGGGAATAATGTATAACCCCGTACTTCTAGGTTTAATGAAAATACTTGTGGTACACAGGCAGAAAGAAACCGTTGATCAAATTAAGTCATTGCTTAGCAGCTGCAATCCCGTTGTGTTACATGCAGTAACAGGTTTGGATGGGCTCCTCACCTCTCGGGTCGAACGTTTCGACTTGATAATCTGCGGCACTGACCTGCCTGTGGTCACAGGTTTTGAACTGGTTCGTTCAATTCGTACGAACTCGGTAAACAGAGATACTCCGGTCATCTTCTTGTCTGATATCGTAGATCACAAAACACAACATTTGGGTAATGCATTAGGTGTTGCTGGTATGTTGGCTATGAAAGATGTTGATGGCTTGCTCGCTGGCATTGTAAGTGAACAGGTAAAAACAGAACCCGACAGAATTTGGAAGGATTTGTTGTCAAATCCCCCATTGAATTAGTCTGAAATCAAATAGTGAGAAAATTCTTTCCGCTATCCAATTAAGAAATACAGGTTAGAATAGTTGGCTCTTTCTACAGATCTCCACTCATCCCGGCAAATGCCGGGAAAAGGGTGGGGTGGGAGAAATCCATCAACTGATCGAAATTTTCCCGTTTCCTGATTAAGCATTTGGTCATTTTATCTAAAATATTACCTGTGTGTTTTATTTCTGTTAATACAGGTTTAAAGACTTGAACCTCAGCCTATCAATTCGCGTTCTTTGCAATAGGAATAACAACCACTACTGTTATGACAACTACAACAACAAAGAAAATTCAGATTTTAGAGAACCTGGATTCCCTAAATCAAAATCAGGCCGATGATGTTTTGAAGTACATCAAAAATCTGGTTACATCACGCGATGAAGTTTCGTACAAGAACTTTAAACGTGAAGCATTGAAGGAAATCCGTCAGGCACTTAGAAAGAACAGAAAGTTTAACCTTTCATTCTAAATACCTATTGCCTTTAGAATAGTAAGGTGCTTCTTCAGCATCTTAAAGGAATGTTATCCCCCAGTAAATTCACTCAATTCCTTTTGAAAGGCATTCCTAAAACATCGGCTCATTACTTTTCCATTAGGCTTACCTATCCGGTTAACAATTATTGTTGAGACCAGATCTACCTTCAATTAAACTTTACATAATTCTCCCATTTCTCAAGTACATCCTTAAAGTCTTTTGGCAATTCCGATTCAAATTGCATGAATTCATTTGTTGCTGGGTGTACAAATCCCAAAGTCTTAGCGTGTAATGCCTGGCGGGGAATAATATCAAAACAGTTTTCAACAAACTGCTTATACTTTGTAAATACTGTTCCTTTCTGAATCTGATCTCCACCATATGTAGCATCATTAAATAATGTATGCCCAAGGTGTTTCATATGTGCCCGGATTTGATGTGTTCTACCCGTTTCTAATTTGCATTCTACCAACGATACATAACGGAGATCTTGCAGTACTTTATAATGCGTTATGGCATGTCTTCCCATTTCACCATTTGGAAAAGTTGTTGTTACACGCCTGTCCTTAAGACTCCTTCCTACATTAACGTTAATTGTTCCATGATCAGGTTCCGGTATACCCCAAACTAAAGCCCAATATGTTCGCTCTATAGAATGATCAAAAAATTGCTTTGCGAGATGGGTTAGTGTTAAATCATTTTTCGCAATCACCAACAAACCAGAAGTATCTTTATCAATACGGTGAACTAAACCCGGCCGGCCTGAATTACCTGGAAGTTCAGGCAAATTTTGAAAGTGATGGGCAAGGGCATTGACTAATGTACCGCTCCAATTTTGATGAGCTGGATGCACCACCATTCCTGCCTCCTTATTGACTACGAGAAGATACTGATCTTCATAGACAATTGTTAGTGGGATGTTTTCAGGCAGCACTTCCGTATCACGAGGAGGCTCAGGAAATGAAACTATAATAACATCATGCGCATGAACTCTATAATTTGGCTTAACGGATTTATCATTCACTTTTACAAATCCATCGTGTATCCCATTCTGAATTTTGGTACGGGTTACATTAGGTAATCTCGCCATCAGGAACTTATCAATGCGCACCAATCCTTGCTTTGCATCGGCTACAATTCTATGATGTTCAAACAACGCATCATCTTCTTCCTCCAATACAATATCTTCTGCCGTCATTCTGTTCTTTATTCTGCAAAAGTATGCGAAGATTGGTTTTTATGTTACTCTAAGAATTCTTTATTTCGCCACCCTAAAGGAAACTGTATAAATGAAATTTAATTTCTTAGTTCTGGCAGTAGCGCTGATGGCTTGTTCCGCAGAGAAGAAAGAAAGAAGATCATCTGATTTTCTTGCAGGAGAGGTAGTATCAGAACTTACTTCAAAAGAATTACAAGAAGCATCCGGATTGGTAGCCAGCAAAGCGAACCCAGGATACTTTTGGACTATAAACGATAGTGGAAATGGCCCTTACGTCTTTCTGGTTAACGAACAAATGGATATTAAACTTATCTGTGCGTTGAGTGGAATTACCAACCGGGACTGGGAAGATGTGGCTCTTGGTTATGATCCTGAAACAAAAAAGAATTATATATACGCTGCTGAGATTGGTGATAATCTAGCGCAATATCAACTTAAAATGATTTACCGTTTTGAAGAACCCATAAAGGAAGATTCAACTTTACGAATCATAAATCCAAAACAAATTCAGCAAATAACTTTTCAACTGCCCGAAGGAGCAAAGGATACGGAAGCCATAATGATTGATCCGCTAACTCAAGACATCTACATTATTTCAAAGCGAGAGATGCCTGTACATGTTTACCGACTTGCATTCCCTCAATCAATGCGAGATACTATTATAGCAGAACCTATTACTACATTACCTTTCACGCAAGCAACTGCTGCAAACTTTTCATTGGATGGTACTGAGCTGTTAATCAAAAATTATGATTCCATTTTCTATTGGAGCCGAGATAACTCTAAAACGGTTTCCCAAATGTTAATGGATCGCCCTAAGGTATTGAATTACGTCCCCGAACCTCAAGGTGAATCTATTGCATGGTCACTCGATGGGTCAGGATATTATACCGTAAGCGAAAAAGTGATCGGAAGAAAATCAAATTTACTTTTCTACAAGCGCAAGAAGTCGGTCAATTAACTATTTACAAATTCCTCTATTCGAAATTATTTCAAGCCCATTAACTTCCGAGTCATCGAAGTGGAGTGTATTTAACTCTATGCTTCTTAATGCACTAGTTTTTTTGCAAATCAGATGGGCAAAGACCCGTTTCTTTTACCCCTAAAATATTCACGAAATGAATGATTTTTTCAATGCGTTATACTCATCCCAAATCTCATAAAGAATTTCTGACGCAGGCCTGATCGTACGAATTGTCGCTGCCACCTGGCCAATCTCCAATTCTCCTTCTATTATATCACCTTCAAAAATTCCCTTCTTGGCTCTTCGCTTTCCAAGTAGCTCTTCTAATTCCTCTTTACCTGATCCTCGCAATTCTGCTTGCTGAACATCCTTGTAAAACTTGTTTTTGATCAGCCGGACTGGTGTGATTTGCTTTAACGTGAGTACAGTTTCACCCTCCGTTAGGCTTATTATTCTATTTTTAAAATTTTCGTGCGCTGAAGATTCTAAACTTGCAGCAAAGCCACTACCTACTTGTACCCCAACGGCACCCAAAACTTCGGCTGCCAGCATCGCTCTTCCGCTTGCAATTCCACCCGCGGCTATCAACGGAATAGAGATTGCATCGCGTACCATCGGTATAAGAACAAATGTTGTTGTCTCTTCACGGCCATTGTGCCCCCCAGCTTCAAACCCCTCAGCCACCACAGCATCTACTCCAGCTTGTTCTGCTTTGATTGCAAACTTCACACTCGAAACCACATGCACCACCGTAATGTTCTTGTCCTTTAATGTGCTCGTCCAGGTTGATGGATTACCAGCGGAGGTGAAAACAATTTTCACTCCTTCGTCAATAATAATTTTGATGAGTTTGTCTATCTCGGGATACAAGAGAGGAACATTTACTGCAAAAGGTTTATTGGTTGCAATCTTACATTTTCGAATATGCTCAACCAAAACATCAGGACGCATCGAACCTGCCCCGATAATTCCTAGACCTCCAGCATTGCTCACAGCAGACGCTAATTTCCATCCACTGCACCAGACCATACCTGCCTGAATTATCGGAATTTTGATGTTAAATAATTTGCTGATCGGATTGATTGAAGTATTCATATTTGATTTCCAATATCAATTATATATTGATTGCTTTCCCTAATGTTCTGAATATCTGAAATATAGAAAAAATGCGTGTTGCACCATTTTGAACTTTTGTGACAATAAAGTTGTCCACAAAGAATTGATTTATAAAAATAGACGTAACTAATTGATGGAATGGTGTTTAACTCATAATAATATGGCAATGTGGACAACCACTCAAATTTGTGGAAATCTTTTTTGAGAAAATACCTGCTTTATAACTATAGGGACTTTAGTGTTTTTCTATACTTGTAACATTGATAAGCCATGCAACATACAAACTGATGTCTTGCAGCTATTTGCTGAACTGAAACTCCCACCAAACGTTGAGATTATAGCTATGAAAAAATTTCTTTTCATTTTATTCTTTACTCTTTCTATTCAGCAAATTAATGCGCAACAAATTCGCATAATTAAGCTTAAGGAGCTTCAGGAGATTATAAATTCAAATTCAAGCCCGATCCAAGTCATAAATTTCTGGGCTACCTGGTGCGCTCCTTGTGTAAAAGAATTACCGCTCTTGGAAACATTGCACTCAAAAAGTTTAGAAGGTGTTAAAATTACGCTCGTTAATCTTGATTTTGCAGACAAGCTTGATAAAGTAAATGCTTTTGTCGAGCGAAAAAAGATGAAAGCTGAAGTGGTATTGTTAGATGAGATAGACTATAACCAATGGATTGATAAAGTGGATAAGCATTGGGGTGGCGCAATTCCTGCTACCTTGGTAATTAATTCACAAAACGGAAAACGAAAGTTTATTGAACGTGAACTCGAAGAGGGTGAATTAGAAAAATTGATTGAAGAAGTGAAGTAGATTGAATCACCAAAACCAAAGTACTATGAAGACGCTAAAATTAAATTCCATACTTCTCATTTGCTTCATTGCATTTTTTGCGGGGAACAAATTGAGTTACGAAGTTGGCGATTCCGTTTCCGATTTTAAGCTAAAGAATGTGGATGGAAAAATGGTTTCGCTTTCGGATTATGGATCATCCAAAGGTGTGATTGTTATTTTCGATTGTAATACCTGTCCATATTCAAAAGCTTACAATGAAAGAATCATCGCACTGAATAAAAAATACGCTCCACAGGGGTTCCCTATTATAACCATCAATCCAAATAATGCAGACGTCTCGCCAGGCGATTCATATGAAAAAATGATTTCGTTGGCGAAAGAGAAGCACTACTCCTTCCCTTACCTTGTCGATCCGACACAACAAACTACTAAAGCCTTTGGCGCTTCCAATACACCCCACGCTTTTGTACTAAAAAATGATGAGCAGGTTTTTAAGGTTGCTTACATTGGAGCAATCGACAACAATGTGCGTGATGCTAATGATGCCGATAAAAAATACATTGAAGAAGCTGTTGATGCTTTGTTAGCAGGTAACACCATTACAACCTCAAAAACAAAAGCCATTGGTTGCGGCATTAAATGGAAAAAATAAAAACCTACTTTATATATCCCTTAAGTACTTTATGTCACTTTAATTAAACTAATTAAAATTTAGAGACCCAATTTCATAACGATGGCACGGTGGTTGCGTTAATACTTTTAAACGCTGTGTTATGAGAACTATACTTCTGCTATTCCTCCTTATCACTACCTATAGTGTCTTTGCATACGATTCAGGAATTGCTGTACAATCTGAAAAAGGAACCACTATGCAGGTTTACGTAAACGGAAAATTATATAATAAGAATCCTGAAAAATTTGTTCGGATGAGAAGTACCTCCGGTTTATTTCATCTTGAAGTAAAAGTTTTAAATCCATGGAACAGAGAATGGTACATTGTTCGAAAAGATATACAAGTAGAGAAAGGATTTGAATTTCAATATAAAGTTGTGTTTGTAAATAAACTTAAACCAAAATTAGTTGAAATTCGGAAGTACCCTGTTTACACAAAGTATTTTCTCAATCCAAGTCTTTACAACCGGCATCCGGTTTCGTAGTTAGATTTTGCGAGAGCGGGTAAGCAATACTACCACTACCACGATTGCCATTGTGATAAAGAATCCGATACCAAAAAAAGCGAAGGGCCAATGACCATGAAAGTTCCAATGGAAAATCCACCCAAAGATTGATCCGAAAATTCCAACGATAGCACCAAAAATTCCCGCTACCAATCCGATTGCTGCACCAAATAATCCAGCGATTATACCAAAAAGTCCTCCTGCAATTCCGATCCAAATAGGGAAGGTGAATATCAAAATAATGATAAGTAATGCGGATGAGGTTGAACTACGGGATGCCATATTTTTTGCTTTCGCAATTCATACCAAAATCTATGCTCAACAATTAAAAGTCTTTGATTTGGCTAGAATGAATGATTCATTCAAATCACAAATCAAAAACTGTTGAGAAGTGAACAGTTACATTTCTAAAAATGTACAGTTCAATTATGATCATTCTACTAAATTGCACTTGGGGAAACGAACATAACTCACAATCAAATGTAACTCAGAGACATTTCACATTAACTAAAGTATTTATAGCGTTATCCTTTCTTCATTTTCAATTCACTAAATATCATTTCTGCATGTACGCGTGAGTTTTCAATAAACCACTTGTTGGTTTTCAATCCTCCGCATACCACACCTGCCAAATATAGATTTGGAACATTTGTCTCCATGGTCTTATCATTATAAACAGGTGTACGATATTCATCGTTTTGAAATTGAATTCCACATTGTTCCATAAATTCAAATGGAGGTTGATAGCCCGTCATGGCCAACACAAAATCATTCTCGAGAATCACAATACCTTCCTGCGTTTTAATTTCTACAGTTGTGGGCGTAATGGAAACTATCCCTGAATTGAAATATGACTTGATGGACTCTTCCTTTATTCTGTTTTCAATATCCGGTTTTACCCAATATTTTACACTGTCACGAATTCCATCTTCCCGAATTACCATGGTTACTTCTGCTCCCTTTCTCCAGGTTTCAAGCGCTACATCAACTGCTGAATTAGAAGCCCCTACAACTATTATCTTCTGAGCAAAGTATGGATGTGCCTCATCATAATAGTGTTTCACTTTAGGTAAATCTTCTCCCGGAACATTCAGCAAATACGGTAAGTCATAAAAACCAAGTGCTATGATAACTGACTTCGTAAGGTATTCTCCTTTCGAGGTTGCTATACAATGATGATGTTTTTTCGATTGAATTTCCTTTACCTCTTCATACAGCTTTACATCCAACTTCCATGAAGAACAAACCCTTCGGTAATACTCTAACGCTTCCGCGCGATTGGGCTTTGGCCCATGTGAAATGAATGGGACATCGCCAATCTCCAGCCGATCTGAAGTAGAGAAGAAAGTCATATTGTGGGGATAGTTATAAATGGAATTTACCAAACAACCTTTATCAATAATAGTATATCGAAGCCCAGCCTTCTTTGCCTCAATACCGCACGCTAAACCAATAGGGCCTGCTCCAATAATTACCACATCATAACTTGATCCTTCCATCTTAACTTCTTTACATTTTTCATTTAATCATCACACCATTCCATTGAGCACCTTACCATTTTGATCATTTTAACCTAATCAACATGTTAAAGGTAAATTTTCTTTTGGCGTTGCACACACTTCTTAAAAATAACTCTCTGGATGTTTCTCCTTGCATCTTTAGGCATTGTTGCCATTACCTTTACACCGTTAGTTTCCAACTATTCTGCCCTTACCAATCTGTCAACAACACTTCGCGAAGATTGAAAACGTCATGATTCGATTCTTTGCATTACCTTCCACAACAACCATTCGTACTAAAAATGAAGTCGCTGAGTTCAATTCCATTCCTAAAACAAGTACAAGAGTATCTCAGACTCAAAATCAATTCACTGAAGATTTCATCGAAGATTTATTCTTTTAAAGGAGAATTCTAATTTTCCATTTGTCATCTGTTCGCTCCATATTTGCAGCCCTATGACAATTTCATCAAACCATTCAAAGCATTTTATCAGTGGTGTTATCATTTCTTTATTGGGTGCGATCTGCTTCTCATCGAAAGCCATTTTTGTTAAAGTCGCGTATCGCGATACTCCCGTAGATGCAGTGACGCTGCTAGCTTTACGGATGATGTTCGCGCTTCCATTTTTTATTCTCTCTGCTTACCTGTCATCTGCCAAAACGGATAATGTAAAATTTACTATCAAGCAATGGGTTGGTGTTGCTGTGGTTGGCTGTTTAGGTTATTACGTCAGCAGCTTGTTGGATTTTCTTGGTCTTCAGTTTATTTCAGCTGGCATTGAAAGACTTGTTCTGTTCATCTATCCAACATTGGTATTGCTGATGTCGGCCATTTTGTTTCGGGTAAAAATCAAAAAACAGCAATGGCTTGCTTTGATTATCACGTATCTGGGATTGTGCATTGCCTTTTGGGGTGAAGTAAACATGACCCTAAATACAAATGACTTTTATAAAGGCTCATTGCTCATTTTCATTTGTGCCATTACCTATGCCATGTACATTGTAGGCAGCGGAAGATTAATTCCTTCTCTTGGTGCAGCTAAGTTTAACAGCTACGCCATGAGCTTTGCCGGAGTGGCCGTGCTCATTCATTTTTCAATTTCAAATTCCAATTCGCTTTTACATTTACCAGCTACGGTGTATCTCTATAGCTTCTTCATGGCGGTATTGGCTACTGTTATTCCATCGTATCTGGTAACAGAAGGGATTAAACGCATTGGGTCCGACAATGCTGCCATTGTAGGAAGTATTGGTCCTGTCTCGACCATATTACAAGCCTACCTGATATTAGACGAGCCCATTCGCGCGCTTCAAATAGTGGGAACAATTTTTATTCTGATTGGAATCCTAATGATCACAAGAAGAAGCAAAACAGAAGTTGTTGTTAACAAAGAAGATTGAACTGATTATACATCAAAATATTTTCTTTGTGAATCTTCGAGACTTGGCGTCTTCGTGGCGAGTTTTGCCACAAAGACTCTAAGACACAAAGAAGGCACTAAGTTATAAGAATCAATTGACTCCTTCTGTTTTTATTAATCCAAACAGATAGATACCTTAGAACTATTAAATCTCACTCATGAATAAAAAACTAATCGTATCACTAATTCTGCTTACAATAGCAATCACTTCTGTCGCGCAAGTAAAACTTTTTAATGGCAAAGATTTAAGTGGATGGAAAATTCATGGAACGGAATTGTGGTATGTTGAAAAGGGAGAACTGATTTGTGAAAGTGGTCCCGATAAACAATACGGTTATCTCGTTTCTGATAAAGCATTTACCAACTTTGAACTGACTGTTGATTTCAAACAAGAGTCAAATGGAAATAGCGGTGTATTTTTTCATTGTTCAATTGACGGAACCAAAATTGCCGGATGGCAAGCAGAGGTAGCGCCTCTGAATATGCATACTGGAGGCATTTACGAATCGTATGGAAGGGGCTGGTTGATTCAGCCCGATGCCGATGGCGAAAAGAAATTAAAAGAAGGTGAGTGGAATACCATGATTGTTCGTGTAGAAGGGAAGAAGGTAACAACGTTTCTAAACGGAAGTCAGATGATTACACTGGTTGATGATAAGATTGGTGATTCTAACGGAAAGATCGCGTTGCAAATTCACGATGGGGGAGGAGTAAAAGTGCGATGGAAAAATATTCAGTTAAAGGAGTTATAGAGTTTGAGTCGTTCGTTTTCAAATTTGTTCTTAACTACCTATGATCAGAAGAAATTTTTTGAAAGGATTATCATCACTCAGTGCAATTAGTTTACTTAAACCGACTGACGTTGCTGCCAGTACGCCTGAGTTGGTAATTAACGATCGTACTTATTGGATTGAAATGCTAACGCGAATTTCATTTCCGGTTCTTGATGCTCTCAGCAAAAATAAATTGAAAGAATCAATGCCGGTTGAGTGCATTGCCGGAGCATTAGAAGGAAGAAAAAAAGTAACATATCTGGAGGCACTCGGAAGAACACTCGCAGGTTTGGCGCCCTGGCTAGAACTTGGTCCCGACAACACAGAAGAAGGCAAGAAGAGGAAACAATTCATTGAGCTTTCCATCTCTTCGATTAAAAATGCAGTCGATCCATCTTCTGGGAGCTTCATGAATTTTACAGAAGAGAAACAGCCATTGGTTGATGCAGCTTTTTTAGCGCATGCATTAATTCGTGCACCAAAACAATTGTGGGGAAATTTAGATGGAACAACAAAACAACAATTAGTAAACGCTTTAATATCAACTCGTGTAATCAAACCTTATCCGAGTAACTGGCTATTGTTTTCAGCAATGGTTGAAGCGGCTCTTTTCAAATTTAGCAGAAAGGACTATGATCCAACACCAGTTGATTATGCAATAGCGCAACACGAAGCCTGGTATAAAGGAGATGGTGTTTATGGTGATGGTCCGGAATTACATGTTGACTACTACAACAGTTTTGTTATTCAACCGATGATTTTAGATGTGTTAGCAACTGTAAATGAAAATTCGCCAAAACGTAATGAGATTATTGCACCATACGAAATACGATCAAAACGATATGCTGAAATTCAGGAGAGGTTAATATCTCCTGAAGGAACATTTCCTCCTACTGGAAGATCCATTGCGTATCGATGTGGAGCATTCCAATTACTTGGTCAAATGGCACTGCAAAAAAAATTACCTGATTCATTACCTTCTGAACAAGTTCGAAGCGCGATGACGGGCATGATTAAAAAAAGTTTGGAAGCTCCCAACACCTTCGATAAAGATGGATGGCTCACCATCGGCTTTTGTGGACATCAACCAGAAATTGGAGAGACTTATATTTCTACAGGTAGTTTGTATTTGTGCACGGTTGCATTTTTACCATTGGGCTTACCTGCGGATGATCCATTCTGGTCAAACCCACTAATGGAGTGGACGAGCAAAAAAGCCTATAGCGGAAAATCATTTCCTATTGACAAGGCCATTCATTGATTCATTGGCTTCGGACAAATTATCTATGTCAATCGTTTTATATTCTAATTACCAGCCTGGATTCCCAATCCCTCAATCAAGTATGGTTTCTTACTTTCAAACGTAAGAATGAATGTCCCCTTCAATTGAGAAGCATCGATCACCATCTCAATCTTATTTGTGCTAGCCTTGAGCGATGTGATTTTCCCATTACCAAAATCATCGTGTAATCTGGAAAACATTGCAGCCTTCGCTTCAAGGTTATCTGCCTCAGTGGTTTCCTGAACTGTTTCTCCATCATTCGCGTCAGAGTTTACCACTTTTACCTTCATGTTTTTATTGATAAAGGCCTGGGTAAAATTTTCCTGTATGAATTTTTTCCATTGCTCTTTGTCGTTAAGACCAATTACCCTGGCCATTTCCCTTGCCCTGCCCTCCATTATTTTTTCTGGCGATTCCTGTGCAAATACCTGAAGAGAAAAGAAACAAACGATTAGAATTGAAAATGGACTTTTCATGAAATGAGAATTTAGTGTTTCGAAATAGATGGTGAAGAAAGGAAATTAGTTCATGCGCCAGGGTTAATTAAGGTTAAAGCGCTGATGCCACCAAAGGATTACTTGCAAAAAATGCAACTTCTGAATTTACCTGTCCGATTTGTGCGATTTGTTGCAAAAATCAATTTCAAGGATCGCAAAGAATGAAATCAAAACTCCATTGGTGGCCAATACTTTTGAGTCATAATCAGCAGGAGACTTATGAAAAAATATGCACTCATAACATCGAAAGGTCAGGCCAGTATTGAAGGCCTGGTGCTTGGACAAGATTATATTCTTTCGCGACCGTTTGATTGGAACGAGCTTCAGGGATGGATTCAAAAACTGATGAACAATCCAATCAAACAGCACGAGTTCAATGTACTCGAAGATTATAGGCCAAAAAAAACTATTGCCATATCAACAGATGAATTACTGAGGCAACGGATTGTAAAAGTTGCTGAAGAAAATATTACGAATACCAATTTTTCCGTTACCGTGTTTGCCAAAGAAGTAGGAATGAGCACTGCCCAACTCTATCGGAAACTTGTAGAGCTTACTGGCTACGCTCCAAATGATTTTATGCGGCATATGCGTTTGCAGCGCGCAGCCGATTTGCTGAAGCAAAGGGCAGGAAATGTTTCTGAAATAGGATATCAAACCGGATTTAATAATCTCTCTTATTTTTCAAAACGGTTTAAAGAAAAATTTGGACGACATCCGTCATCGTTTTTGGGCTCCGTTGTGGCGACTTAGTGAGGTAAATAGTTGGCTGCTACGCTACAGGTAAGAGTTACCGGTCTCAGGGGCTCTTACCATTTTTAGAAAAGAACTACTTTGTTAAAAGGAGGCGACTATGAAAAACATTTCAAAATTTCAGAGTGTAGTCCTGGTAACAGCTTTGTTAAACCTTCCGCTTATCATTCTGATAGTCCTTCTTTTGATTCGGACACTATTAGCATAACGTAATTAATTGTTGGCAATTAATTTTACCTCGATCAGAGCTACCAGTATATGGTGCTCTGATTTTTTTAAATGACCTTACCAGCTTTCACTAGTATCTCAGAACCTTCAGCAAGAAAAACACATTTAGGTATTTCATTTTTCAAAAAAGCAAAGTTGCTTCCATAGGTATTTTTAAAATCAACATCCACTCGATATTCTTTGGTTCTATATACCTCCCATCGAGGATGTTCAACTCCATACTCAGAAGTTCTTCCTTCATTTATTTTCGTATACCCCCAATAGTGTTCGGTGATAAACTCTTCTTCACTTCCCTTTTCAATTTTATAACGTTCTACACCTGTCCTAACTTTAAGAGAGTTCCAGTTTTCCTTTTTCCATCTGTATTCAACCGTTAAGAATTCATCCTTTTCTTCCCATGAATGTGCCATTGGCATGGTTTCATAGTTTTCTTTGTAAAGGGTATTGGCCACAAAAGTTAGTGCTGGTTTCGGAACAATTTCTTTAATAAAGACAACACCACGCTTCCATTCCCCATTATCGTTGTAACGAACATAGAATCTTAAATTAACTTCTTCAAAATGAATATGAAATGGAATTTTAAAGCCCAGAACTTTTGTATCCTGAAACATAAAACCGACAAGACTTACATAACATCTGCCTTTCCAAAGGTCAACTTCTGTTTTATGCGGTAAATAGGGGTCAAGTACTTTTGGGTCAACAGAATAATTAGCCAGTACTAATTTTCTCCATTCAGCTTGTAGGAATGTTTTTGCCATGAATTTCAAAAAATACAGACAACGTCCAAGTATGGAAACCACGTTGAGAAACAATAAAAAGATTATTCCTCCAAAAGGTTGGGTTCAGACTCAGCAGTCCTCACATAAAAAACTACACCAGTTTCTCCGGCAAGCTTTTCGAATAGCTTAGAATATTAAGGACAGCAGAAGCTGGCGGCTCTAAGGCTGCATCGTCCAAATCTTTGTGCATGGCGATGAGGTCGAGGTAAAGGGCTTGCAACGCATTGTCGCAGATCAGGGCCTTATTAATCTCCTTCGTCTCCGCCTCCGAAGTCTCGTGGTATATATACCTGATCAAGTCCGTTTGTGTAAAAGTTTTTATCATAGGCTTTATGTAGGATCATTTTCTTTCGCAGGTTTATCAATGCATATCGCATTCTTCCAAGCGCAGTGTTAATGCTTACCCCTGTTCGTTCAGCTATTTCCTGAAAACTCATTTGTAGGTAATGGCGCATAATCAGCACTTGTTTTTGTTCGGTAGGTAATTCTTTTATTAAATCGCGCAGGCGGCCACGCGTATCTTTTTGGGTTTGCTTCGCTTCAAATGACTCTTCTGCAAATTGCATGGAGTTGAACACGCGGCTTCCATCCTCTAGAACGATCTCTGGATGCCTTTTATTTTTCCGGAAATGATCTATTGCCAAATTATGTGCAATACGGCAAATCCATGGCAAAAATTTGCCTTCCTCATTATATCGGCCACTGCGGATGGTATTGATCGCCTTAATAAAGGTATCTTGTAAAAGATCCTGAGCAGTATACCGATCCTTAACAATCAGGTAAATAGCGGTGTAGACTTTACTCTTATGGCGATGCAGTAGCGTTTCAAAAGCTGCTTCGTTCCCGTTTTCGTATTGTGACACAAGTTCGCTGTCACTGGTTTTCTTGTCAATCATTCGGACTCACATTTAGGTAACGTAGAGGTCTCAGTCGATAATTGTCGGGGGTTTGTGAATGATTTAGAATGAAAAGATAGAGAGATTCCTGAAAGACGCAAAAAAAATTTAAAAATTTCTTGCCTTCCATACAATTTCTTTAGCTATTTGCTCGCAAATCCAGTGTTACGTTTCGCTATGGCAGTCAGCAAGAAAAAAATTATTAAAAGCTTAGAAAATCTAAGCGAAGATTTGAAAGATTTAATCCGTACCCAATATCCGGCCGGATATGATGCCAGCATTTCGCGCATCAGCAATGGAAAAAAGGAACCTTTATTTGTATTTCCTCTTGAAACAGAGGATGCTACCTATCTGGTAAAGGTACCTGTGACCAAAAATAGCAGCGGAGGCTATGATGTTGATGATGTGGAAGAGGATGAAAAAGATGATGTGGTGGCAAAAGACGATGACTTCGGCACGGGAGATGATGTTGAAGCCGATGGCGGAAGTGATGATGACGATTACGAAGGCGGAGGCGGAAAAAGCCGCGAAGCCAGTTACGATCCAGACTTTGATACTTAACAGGTAATAAATTCAAATTTTAATCAAGTAACAAGAACACCATCTGCAAGGATGGTGTTTTTGTTTTTTAGTATTACTTGTTGCCAAAGATTCACAGATTGATAAATTGAGAATAAAATCAGTGAATCTGTGGCTAAGTATCGAGTAAGCAAAAACTCATTTTATCATTTCATTTTTGTTGAAAGTCAAACATTGTTACTTTGAACTCCTTAAAATCTTCTTCAGTGATTAATACCTCTCCAGCCATCATGGGCGATATCAATATAGACGACCTCGATCCTAAAGAATACATCATCATCAAGCGCGCGCGGGTAAATAACCTCAAGAATCTAAGCGTAGCTATTCCAAGAAATAAAATGGTGGTCATCACCGGCCTTTCTGGTTCGGGAAAATCATCGCTTGCATTCAATACGCTTTTTGCTGAAGGTCAACGGATGTACGTTGAAAGTTTAAGTTCCTATGCCCGCCAGTTTTTGGGTCGGATGGAAAAACCGGAAGTCGATTACATTCGGGGGGTGTCGCCTGCCATTGCTATTGAGCAAAAGGTAAACACCAGAAACCCGCGCTCAACTGTAGGCACATCAACTGAGATCTACGATTATTTGAAATTGCTTTTCGCACGCATCGGTAAAACCTATTCGCCTGTTAGCGGAAAAGAAGTGAAAAGCGATACCGTGACTTCCGTAGTTGATTCATTGAACAAGTTGAAGACTGGCACGCGTATTATGGTTGCTTGTCCTTTGACCATTAAGAAAGGCCGCAAGCTAAAGGATGAACTGAATTTATTATTGAGTAAAGGCTTTGCGCGAATCCTGATTGATGGTGAAGTAAAATTTATTGAAGAGTTACTGAATCCTACAGAACCTGCTGATGGTAAGGTAGCCGCAAAGAAAAAGGCTCCGGCAAAAAAAGTAAAAGAGGCAGAAGTTGAGTACGAAGTATTAATAGATCGCGCCAGCATCAATGCAGAAGATGAAGATACTATTTTCCGACTTTCGGATTCTGTGCAAACTGCCTTTTTTGAAGGAGATGGATATTGCACGGTTCATGCAGAAGGTACTGGCAAACTAAATTTCTCTGATCGTTTTGAGTTGGATGGAATGACGTTTACAGAACCCTCCATCAATTTCTTCAGTTTCAATAATCCGTTTGGTGCGTGTCAAACCTGTGAAGGCTTCGGAAAGGTATTGGGCATTGACGAAGATCTTGTTGTTCCAGATAAGTCGCTTTCTATTTATGAAGGCGCCATTGCGCCCTGGCGAAGCGAAACCATGGGCGAATGGCAAAAACCATTATTGAAAAACGGAATCAAATTTGATTTTCCTATTCATCGTCCCTACAATGAGTTAACAAAGGAGCAGCAGGATATCGTATGGAATGGCAATGCGTACTTTGAAGGTATCTGGAGTTTTTTCAAATACCTGGAAACCAAAACACATAAAATTCAATATCGTGTTTTATTATCACGCTATCGCGGAAGAACAAATTGTCCGGATTGTAAAGGAAGTCGCCTTCGTAAAGATGCGCAGTATGTAAAGATTGCAGACAAATCCATCACTGATTTAGTTTTGCTTCCCATTGAAGAAGCACTTACTTTTTTTCAAAAGATTAAACTTCCGGATTACGAAAAGAAAATCTCTGATCGCATTCTGACAGAAATTACTTCGCGTTTAGAATACATGGATAAGGTAGGCCTTGGATACCTTACTTTAAATAGATTAACATCAACACTTTCAGGAGGAGAATATCAGCGCATCAAACTGGCAACTTCATTGGGAAGTGCTTTGGTTGGTTCAATGTATATTCTGGATGAGCCCAGCATCGGATTGCATCCAAAGGACACAGACCGTATGATCGGTGTTTTAAAGTCGTTGCGTGACCTTGGCAATACAGTTATTATCGTTGAACACGAAGAAGAAATTATGCGCGCTGCGGATCAGATCATTGATATTGGTCCGGATGCCGGAAGTCACGGAGGTGAATTGGTTTTTCAGGGAACGATAAATGACATCAACGGAAAAGTACAATCGCATACCACAGATTATTTAACAGGTAAAGAAAAAATTGCATTACCTGTTAAAAGAAGAAAATGGAAAGACTCTATTACAGTCGTTGGTGCACGAGAGAATAATTTAAAAAACCTTACGGTGAAATTTCCGATGGGAGTCTTCACCGTAGTAACAGGTGTAAGTGGTTCCGGAAAATCTACCTTAATTAAAAAGATTCTTTATCCTTCCGTTGGTCGAATGAATGGATCAGTGGGAGAAACGCCAGGAAAGTATGATAAACTCGAGGGAGATTTCGCGAAAGTAACACAAGTCGAATTTGTAGATCAAAACCCGATTGGAAAATCTTCGAGATCGAACCCAATCAGTTATGTAAAAGGATACGATGCCATTCGTCAGTTGTATGCGGATCAACCGCTTTCAAAACAGCGTGGATATAAACCCTCTCATTTTTCATTCAACGTTGAAGGAGGAAGATGTGAAACCTGTGAAGGCGAAGGCGAGATTCGCGTTGAGATGCAGTTTATGGCCGACATCTTTTTGAAATGCGAAAGTTGTCATGGCAAACGCTTCAAGCAAGAAGTATTGGAAGTGGAACACAATGGAAAAAACATTGCTGATATTCTCGACATGACGGTTGAAGAAGGAATGACCTTTTTTCAGGACAAGAAAACCATTCACGATAAAATTCTTCCAATGAACGATGTTGGTTTGGGTTATGTAAAACTCGGACAATCATCAAACTCACTAAGTGGAGGAGAGGCACAACGCGTTAAGCTTGCATCATTCCTCGGAAAGAATTCACACGATGGTCATATTCTTTTCATATTTGATGAGCCCACAACCGGACTTCATTTTCACGATATCTCAAAGCTATTGAAGGCAATGAATGCGTTGGTCGATGAAGGTCACACCGTAATTGTGATTGAACATAACATGGATGTTATAAAATGTGCTGATTGGATTATTGATCTTGGTCCGGAAGGTGGAGAGAAAAGAGGAGGTAATTTAATGTTTGAAGGCACACCCGAAGACATGGCGAAAAAAGGCAAGGGCTTTACTGCTGAGTTTTTGAAAAAGAGAATTCTTTAATTTGAAGATTTGAAAATGTGCAAATTTGAAAATGAAGACAGCATTTTCAAATTTGCTACGGCATTCATTTTCAAATTTTCAAATCGACTCACTTTCAAATTAGTAAATCATTCGATTGCGCTCTACCCATGCGTTCTCAAATCAACGAATTAATTAAAATACCTACCTCCTTTCTAAAATAAGCGATAACTTAACGATGTGTTAATGTACCGATGGAAGAATTTGAAGATTTGAAAATGTGCAAATTTGAAAATGAAGGCAGCATCTTCAAATTAGTTACGGCATTCATTTTCAAATTTTCAAATCGACTCATTTTCAAATTAGTTACTGCGCTCATTTTCAAATTAATTATCTATGTCAATTAAGGTTGCGATCCGCCATCAAATGTTTTATGAGTACGATCGCTCAATCAGTTTATCACCGCATACCTTTCGTTTACGACCGGCACCACATTGTCGTACTCCGATTCTTTCGTACTCCCTAAAAATAAAACCATACAATCATTTCATTAACTGGCAGCAAGATCCATTTGGCAATATGTTGGCGCGTGTGGTCTTTCCTGAGAAAACGACCAAACTTCATTTCGAAGTAGAAGTAATTGCCGATATGATCGTCATCAATCCGTTTGATTTCTTCGTTGAAAAATATGCCGATGATTTTCCATTTGCCTACGACAATCAACTCAAGAAAGAATTACTTCCTTATTTTGAATTAACAGAGACTGGACCGCTGCTTCAGCAATGGGTTAAGCAAATCGATCTCACACAAAAGAAAGGTATCATCAATTTTTTGGTTGAGCTCAACCAAATGGTTTGGCGGAACACGCAATACACCGTTCGATTGGAACAGGGAGTTCAAACGTGCGAACAAACTTTGGGCTTGAAAAGTGGTTCATGTCGCGACTCAGGTTGGTTGTTGGTGCAGATACTTCGTCATCTTGGTTTGGCTGCGCGATTTGCTTCTGGATATTTAGTGCAATTAAAGGCTGATCAAAAAGCCCTTGATGGACCATCGGGCACTGAGCAAGATTTTACAGACCTACATGCATGGGCAGAAGTATTTATTCCTGGTGCGGGTTGGGTAGGTCTTGATCCTACATCAGGTTTGTTTGCAGGCGAAGGACATATTCCGCTTTGTTGTACACCCGATCCTGTTAGTGCTGCACCCGTTACAGGTCTTGCTGATTTTAGCAATGTGACTTTCAATTTTAAAAATGAAGTCGTTCGCATTCATGAAGATCCACGCGTAACAAAACCCTATACCGATGAACAATGGGCCACAATCATGGCGCTTGGAAATAAAGTAGATGAAGATTTTCAGCAAGGGGATATTCGGTTAACCATGGGAGGTGAACCAACTTTTGTTTCAGTGGATGATATGGAAGCGAAAGAGTGGAATACAGGTGCAGATGGTCCACAGAAAAGAAAACTCGGAGCTGATCTTATTAAAAGATTGAAAAATGTTTTTGCTCCGAAAGGATACATACACAAAGGACAAGGTAAATGGTATCCGGGAGAGCCGTTGCCGCGCTGGCAATACTCTGCTTATTGGCGCAACGATGGACAATCAATTTGGCGAAATGATTCGTTGTTGGATATCGGTGATACTAAATCACACTATACAATTGATGACGCAAAGAAATTAACACAAGAGTTAACCAAGTTTTTAAATGTCCCAAAAGAACACATTCATCCGGCAATGGAAGATGTGTTTTATTTTCTGTGGGAAGAGAACAAAGTACCAGTCAATGTAGATCCGTATAAAGCAAATCTGAATGATTCGCTGGAGCGGCAAAAACTCGCAGAGCTTTTGACAAAAGGTTTAGGTAATCCGGTGGGTTATGTTATCCCGATGGAATGGAATCATTGGAACAGGCGATGGATTTCCTGTGCCTGGCCTTTCCGAAATAATCAACTCGTTCTTGTGCCTGGTAATTCTCCTATTGGGTTGCGACTTCCATTAAAATCGCTGGCATACATTAGTGAAACAAAAGAACAACGCAAAGTTGAGCGCGATACATTTGAGTCACTTCCTGCACTCGAAAATTTTCAGACAAAAGTTGGTCTTCGTTATTCATTACCTATTGAAGCCGAGAATTTGCCAAAAGAATTTTATCAAGAACCGTATCCGGAAGTAGAGGAGGAAGACGATGATGAGAAGCCAAAACCAAAAAAGGAACCAGAGGAAAAGTACGAACCCACTTTTGAAGTCTTCACTATCAAAACAGCATTGTGCATTGAAGTACGTGAAGGAAAAATTTATTTTTTCATGCCTCCACTTACCTATGTAGAGCATTACTTCGATTTGTTAGCATCGATTGAAGCCGCGGCTGAGAAATTAAATTTGAAAGTAATCATTGAAGGTTATGAACCACCGCATGATAATCGGGTAACAAAACTTTCATTGTCGCCAGATCCCGGAGTGTTGGAGGTAAATGTTCATCCGGCAAAAAGTTGGAAGGAGATTGTAAACAACTACGATATACTTTTCGAACAAGCCCGGCTCAGCAGATTGAGCACAGAGAAATTTAATCTTGATGGTAAGCACACAGGAACAGGTGGAGGTAATCACATTACCATCGGAGGTATTACCCCATCTGACAGTCCTTTGTTGAGACGACCCGATTTATTGAGAAGCTTAATTACCTATTGGCAGCATCATCCCGGCTTGTCGTATTTATTTTCTTCTTCGTTTGTTGGGCCAACCAGTCAGGCACCGCGTGTGGATGAAGGACGACAGGAAATGTTGTACGAATTAGAAATTGCATTCAGTCAGATTCCAGAAAAAGGAGATGTTCCATTCTGGATGGTCGATCGGATTTTTAGAAATCTTTTGATTGATATAACAGGTAATACGCATCGCGCAGAATTTTGCATCGATAAATTATATTCACCTGATAGTTCAACAGGCCGCTTAGGTATTCTGGAGTTCCGTGGATTTGACATGCCACCGAATAAACACATGTGTATTGTTCAGTTGCTGTTGATCCGATCAATCGTTGCCATGTTCTGGAAGAAGCCCTATAAACATAAACTCACACGATGGGGAACCGAGTTGTATGATAAGTTTATGCTGCCACATTATGTCCAGCAAGATCTTGCCGAGATAACCCGCGATCTTCAGGAAGCTGGTTATCCCTTTCAACTCGAATGGCTTGAAACATTTTTCGAATTCCGTTTCCCACTGTATGGAAAAATTACAGTTCAGGATATGGAATTGCTCGTGCGCATGGGTATAGAACCGTGGCATGTATTGGGCGAAGAGTCATCCAGTAGTGGCACGGCCCGCTTTGTTGATTCCTCTGTTGAGCGTGTCGAAATTAAAGTTCGAAACTTTAATCATGAGCGCTATATGATTACCTGTAATGGCGTGCCTGTTCCATTGCAAACAACATTGGTAAAAGGAGAGTATGTTGCCGGAGTTCGCTATCGAGCGTGGACTCCTCCATCAGCATTGCATCCTACCTTAGGTAAAGATGTTCCATTAGTGTTTGATGTTGTGGATACCTGGAACCATCGCTCTATCGGTGGATGCACATATCATGTGGCGCACCCAGGCGGAAGAAGTTACGATACCTTCCCTGTCAATTCATATGAAGCTGAAGGGCGTAGAATCAGCCGGTTCTGGACTCAAGGTCATACACAAGGCGCCATTACTCCTTCCGAAAACTTCAGTACGGTATCGCGTTATCTTGAACCAAATCAAATTCCGAAAAATTTTGATCCTCCTCTATTAAAAATAAGTCCGGAATATCCACGTACTTTAGACCTGCGGCAATTCTAAAACAAATTGCCACGAATGTCTTTATTCGTGCATTCGTGGCAAAAAAGTAAGTAATGGCAAACGAACTACAACCCATATCTTTCAGCAACTTGACAGCGGGCTACCTCTCTGATCAAAAGGTAATTGACGAATGCTTCAATCAGAATGAGCAGGCGAAGGATTCCTGGAAGAAGTTGCTTACAAATATTGAGACTCTGGGAACTGCTGAACTAAAAAATCGACAGCAAGAATTACTAAAAATTCTTCAGGAGAATGGTGTTACCTATAATGTGTATGGCGATAATAGCGAGCTCAATCGTCCATGGCTGTTGGATGCTGTGCCACTTGTTATTTCAGCAGCAGAGTGGAGAGGTGTAGAACGCGGCATGAAGCAACGCGCTTACGTGCTCAATAAATTACTTGAAGATCTTTATGGTGATAGAATACTCCTAAAGAAAGGAATTATTCCGTCCGAACTGATTTATTCGCATCCCGGATTTTTGCGTCCGTGTGACAAAATAAAACTTCCAGGAGAATATAAACTCACGATGTACTCCGCAGATCTTTCCCGCGGACCGGACGGAAAAGTGTGGGTTATTAAAGACCGTGCGCAAGCGCCTTCCGGAATGGGTTATGCTTTAGAGAACAGAAGTGCATTGAGCCGTGTGATCCCCGAGTTATTTCAACAACATCAGATTGCCAAGCTCGGTGGATTTTTCAGTAGCATGATGCAAGCGCTCATACAGGTTGCGCCTCAGGGAAAAGAGAATCCAAGAATTGTGTTGCTCACACCAGGTCCGCGCAACGAAACATATTTTGAGCACGCCTTTCTTGCCTCCTATCTGGGGATCACATTAGTGCAAGGTGAAGACCTGATCATGCGCGATAGTTTTGTGTGGATCAAAACTGTGGAAGGTCTTGAAAAGGTAGATGTAATTTTGCGCAGAGTAGATGATTCATTTTGTGATCCACTTGAACTTCGGGAAGATTCTCAACTCGGTATACCAGGTCTATTACAAGCTGTTCGCAAAGGTAATGTTGCCATTGCAAATCCATTAGGAAGTAGCATTCTTGAGAACACCGGATTGATGGCATTTCTTCATGGCGCTTTCAAATATTTTCTAAATGAAGATCCAATCATTCCGATGATTGCCACATGGTGGTGCGGACAGAAAAAAGAAATGGATTATGTGCTCGAGCATCTTGATACGCTTGTCATAAAAGACATTGAGCGTGTGAGCGGCTTTAAAACCCTTATGGGCAGTCAACTTTCAAAAGCACAGAAAGAAGAATTAATTCGAAAGATAAAGTTTCAGCCATTTCGATATGTAGGACAGGAAGAAGTTGAGTTCTCCACATCGCCTGTGTTCACAAAAGAAAAATTAGAACCTCGGTTCACCGTACTTCGCTCTTACTTAGTCGCCAATAATAGCGGCTACGAAATGATGCGCGGAGGTCTAACACGATGTTCTCCTGAAAGAGGGAGTTTCCTCGTGTCAAACCAGGACGGAGGTATTTCAAAAGATACATGGGTCGAGGCTGCTTTCACTAAATCAGATTCAGCTGCTAAGGCTCGTCAGTCTGCAGACATGAAACGAAAGGCCGTTTTGCCAAGTCGTGCAGCGGAGAACTTGTTTTGGGTAGGGCGATATACACAACGTGTTCTTCGAACGTCACGCTTCATCAGAATTGTATTGCGAAATCTCACGCAGAAGAATTATATCAACGGAGGAAATGATTCGGAATCACTAAAAGTTTTATTGCAAACCGTAACCCACATTACGGATACGTACCCTGGTTTTGTGGAGGATGCGGAAGAAGAGATGAAGAATCCCCTGGCGGAAATACATCAATTGATTTGTAATTCCGAAAGAGCCGGAAGTGTACTCTTTACCTTAAGCAATCTGTTAAAATCAATGTATGCGGCACGCGATCGCTGGACCGTTGATAGTTGGCGGATTATTGACGACATCGAAAATGTAAAAAGAAGAATTGCGGTTTTGGAACCCACAGGAATTCGTCATGCTTTTACCTTGCTGGATCAACTCAATGGAGGGCTCCTTTCTTTTTCGGAAATGACCCGCCAGAGTATGTATCGAAGCGATGGGAGGATTATGTACCGCATGGGGCAACTCATTGAAGAAGTATTGATGGAACTCGCTCAATACAAATCGATCTTATCGTACGAGCATGAAGAAGGTGTAGAGTTTCAATTGTTGGAAGCTCTACTATTAAGCAATCAGAATCTTTCCTCGTACCGATCGGTGTATCGAACCTCTTTAAGTGTATCACCCGCGATTGATCTTCTGTTTTTGAACAGCCAAAACCCGACCTCAATTTATTCGCAGCTAGAGAGAATGTTAGATTACACCCGAAGTCTGGCACAAAAGGATAGTGGTGTTTCAAATGATAATGAGATTTCACGACTTGTCTTTGAGTGTTACTCCCAAGTTCGTCTGATGAACATAGATGCTTTGATTCAATTGGATGGTGAAACCAAACATCGAAAGGCCTTTGATGAATTTTGTGAACAATTACAGAAACAGATCATGAATTTATCCGCGAAGTTAAGTGCGAATTATTTCAGTCATTCTACCTATCAGCAGCAAGGAAGTAAAGATGGTTTTCAATTTGAAGTGTGATGCGCTACAAGATTCGCCATATAACCGAATACATTTACCAGGACACGGTAAGTACCGGGCATAACCGCTTGTGCCTTGTGCCGCTTAATCATGGAGAACAAAAATGTATTTCATCCGATGTAAAAATTACGCCTACCCCAGATGAGCTTACCTATCGAACCGATTTTTTTGGAAACACTTTGTTGTTCATCTCCATTTACAAAGAGCATTCTCAACTCGAAATTATTTCAGATAGTGTAATTGATATTGAGAACAGGATTAATGCTGATCTGGCGTTTAGTTCAAATGTTTTGTGGCGAGATGTAAAAGGACAAATTGCATTGCATACCGATATGTATTCTGATGTTGTTCAGTATGTATTACCGTCCCAATACGTTCCATATAGTGACGAAATTAAAAACTTTGCGCTTGATTGCTTCACAGAAGATGCCACGCTATGGAGCGGTTGCCAGGCGTTGATGCAAAAGATTTTTACCTTAATAAAATTCACCCCTGGATTTACAACGGTAAACACCCCGGTTGAATCCGTACTCAAATCGCGCAAAGGAGTTTGTCAGGATTTTGCTCACCTCATGATTGCGTGTTTACGAAACATGGGTTTACCTGCACAATATGTAAGTGGCTACATTGAAACGATTCCACCTCCCGGAAAAGTAAAACTCGTTGGCTCCGATGCATCACATGCCTGGGTAGCGGTTTACTTTCCTGAAATTGGCTGGGTGGAGTTTGATCCTACGAACAATTTACTACCGTCCTACAAACACATCACTGTAGCCTTCGGACGCGATTATTTTGATGTGGCCCCGATTAAAGGAATCATCTTTAGTTCGGGTAAGCAGAACATTGTCGTGAAGGTAGATGTGAATAGAATTAGTTAATTCGTTGATGAGTTGATTACATACAAATCAACTCATCAACGAATTAGCACATTAACAAATCAATTACTTCCCAATCTTCTCATACGAAGTAATCACTCCTTTTATAAGCGAAGAACTAAACCCACGATGCTCCATTTCATTTAAGCCAGCAATGGTACACCCTTTTGGTGTTGTTACTTTATCAATCTCTTCTTCAGGATGGCGATTACCTTTCAACAATAATTCTGCTGCACCATTTACGGTTTGTGCTGCAATCAGACTTGCCGTCTTGGCATCGAATCCAATTTCAATTCCACCTTGTGTCGCTGCGCGAATAAAGCGAAGGGCGTATGCAATGCCACAAGCACCGAGCACAGTAGCAGCATCCATTAATTTTTCATCGATTGGTACGGTAATGCCGAGTTGATCAAATAATTCAGTTACATAATTAATCTGTGCTGGCGTTGCTCCACTATGACAAATACAGGTTACGGATTCTTGTATCGCGATCGCGGTGTTTGGCATTGCCCTGAAAATCGGAACACCGTGATCAACAATAGCGGCAAGGTCTTTTACTAAAACACCCGTCACTACACTAATGACAATATGTTTTGATGGATCGAAATTTTCCTTTAATCCTTCTAGTACATCTTTTACATTATACGGTTTCAGTGCAACAATAATGACGTTGCTATTTTGAATTGCTTCTTTGTTATTGCTCGTGGTATTTACTCCAACAGCTTTTAAATGTTGAAGCGCATCCAGATTTCTTTTGGTTACCGTAATGTTTTCTGCTGAGATAAATTTACTTTTTAACAATCCTTCCGCAATTGCGGCCCCTAAATTTCCGCCACCGATAATGGCAATCTTTGAATTTTTCATGGATGTCTTTTTATCGCACTTTGATGCGAGATGAAAATTAAAATACTTTCACGTACTTCACGCATTGGAGCCCACATCATTTCAAAAAAAATTAATGGAATTACTATATAAGCCTTGGCCTTGGTATATAGCCGGACCGATTATCGGACTTACTGTTCCTGCCTTACTGTTGTTAGGGAATAAGCGATTTGGTATTTCTTCTACCCTCCGACAGATTTGTGCAGCCTGTGTTCCTGCCAATATTTCTTTTTTGAAATACGATTGGAAAGCAGACCAATGGAATCTCTTTTTTGTAGGAGGTGTTTTAATTGGTGGCTTTCTCGGTGGATATGTATTGGCTAATCCCAATCCTGTTGATGTCTCTGAAGCAACGTTTGAATTATTTTCTTCTTATAAACTTCAAGAGATGAACGGACTATTACCTGAAGAACTTTTTAACTGGCATGAGCTGACCACCTTCAAAGGATTTGTACTGATGATTGTTGGTGGGTTTTTAGTTGGCTTCGGAACACGTTACGCGCGAGGCTGTACTTCTGGTCATGGCATTTTTGGATTATCTGCCTTGCAGTGGCCCTCACTTATTGCCACCATTTCATTTTTTGTTGGTGGAATATTAATTAGTCATTTTGTCCTTCCTTACCTCTTAACTCGCTGATAGAATGAAGAACATAAAATATTTAATAGTTGGTGTTGCTTTTGGATTCGCACTCACGAAAGGTGAAGCGATCTCATGGTATCGAATGCAGGAGATGTTTTACTTCCAGGGATTTCACATGTATGGAATATTTATGACGGCAGTTGCAGTAGGCGCACTGAGTATTTGGTTGATTCGAAAATTTGGAATCAGAACGATGGAAGGAGAATCAGTTGGAGAAATAACCAAGCCCTATCATCATGGCGTAATTTTCGGTGGATTGATTTTTGGATTTGGATGGGCACTTACGGGTGCATGCCCTGGACCATTATATGCTCAAATAGGTTCAGGTTATCTCGTAACAATCATAGCCTTTCTGTCTGCCTTATTGGGAACATGGGTTTTTGCTTTGCTCAAACCATATCTGCCTGACTAATTTTTGCTCCAGTATTCAGGGATACCTGGTTAGCTGTTATCGTGGCGAAAGCGTCTAGCTATTTTGATGGGGCATCAAACGTCAAATTATCTATTGATTTTTCTGATGTCAACCGTAGACTTCGAATCTTGTCGCCAACCGTTACATGTACGAGATTAGATTGATCGTTGTGTGTCTCCATCAGAATATCATTCTGCACTAAAATCCTTTTTAGTTTTTTAACGTTACTTACCTCCATATAGAATATAAACGCTTCACCCTCTATTTCATGGCCAAGGTATTTTACAGTTTGAGGTTTGTTTTCCAGCGATATCTTAAAATGATTTTTCAAATACTCGCTCATCATCTGATCAACCGTAAGGCCTTTCGGTTTAATGATGTCTAACTCAGGTTGGTTAAATTGTTTGCGAAGAGTTGTCTCCAGATCGTCAGCAAACACACGCATCATTATTTCTAATCGTTTCTCTTTCTCATCAAATTCAATTTCCGTAACGGTTACGTGAAGGGGGTGAAAAGAAACGAGTGAAAGAAAGCAGATCAGGAAGATTTTCATGGACCAAAGATAAGGTACGAGGTACAATTTACGAGGTACGATTATTTGTGCGGCTGAATCAATGCATTTAAACCGCAGAGCGCGTGGAGGTACGCAGAGTTAATGCCAAGGGATCTTCAAATCCTCTGCGTACCTCCACGCGCTCTGCGGTTTATCAGGGCTTCTGTTTTCAAATAGAAATTCTCACCTTTGCCAAATCCAAACTATCCATAACCATTGAATTCTGATCGTTACGCCCAACGCGGAGTTTCCGCATCCAAAGAAGATGTTCATCAGGCCATCAGCAAACTCGACAAAGGTTTGTTCCCGAAAGCCTTCTGCAAAATTGTACCCGATTATTTGGGGAACGATCCTGACTACTGTACCGTAATGCATGCCGATGGAGCCGGAACAAAATCATCACTCGCCTATATATATTGGAAAGAGACCGGTGATCTTTCGGTGTGGAAAGGTATTGCGCAAGATGCCATCATTATGAACATAGACGATCTGCTCTGTGTAGGCGCAACCGAAAACATTTTATTATCCTCTACTATTGGCCGAAATAAAAATCGTGTGCCGGGTGAAGTAATTTCTGCCATCATTAATGGAACAGAAGACGTGTTGGCAATGCTGCGTCAACATGGACTCAATATTATCAGCACCGGTGGAGAGACTGCAGACCTTGGTGATTTAGTGCGCACCATTGCTGTTGATAGTACAGTAGTGTGCCGAATGAAACGAAGCGATGTGATTGATAATAGTCGCATACAAGCAGGGGATGTTATTGTTGGATTAGCATCGTATGGAAAAGCATCGTATGAAGATGAGTACAATGGCGGCATGGGCAGTAATGGATTAACTTCCGCGCGGCATGATGTATTTTTTAAAGAGTATGCCGAAAAATATCCAGAATCATTCGATCAGGATGTTCCTGCTGATCTTGTATATTCCGGAAAATATAAAGTGAGCGATACCATTCCGGATGTTGATGTGAACATAGGGAAGCTCGTACTTTCGCCTACTCGTACCTATGCCCCTGTTATTGTTAGCCTCTTAAAAAATCTGCGCAGCCAAATTCATGGTATGGTGCATTGCAGCGGTGGAGCACAAACCAAAGTGATGCACTTTATTGACAACCTCCATATTATAAAAGATAACCTCTTTGAGATTCCTCCACTCTTCAATCTGATACAAGAACAAAGTGGAACGGATTGGAAGGAAATGTATAAGGTATTTAACATGGGGCATCGCATGGAGATCTATGTGAATGAAAAATATGCCAAGGAAATCATTGCACTTTCCAAAAAGTTTGGTGTTGAAGCAAAAGTCATTGGAAGAGTTGAAGCATCATCAACCAAGCAAGTAACCGTTACCAGCCCAAAAGGAAAGTTCGTATACAGCTAGTTTCTGGTATAAAGTCATCCTCTATTCTTCTCTTACAAAAGTAAATTTCGGTATCTGCCGAATCGCCTACTATTTCGTTGTAGTGTTACTTATCATACAGGCTTACAGATGTTTGCAACAGCTTTCTGTAGTTCCATTTCTAAAACCTACGTGCTGTTTTTGCCAAACATTATCGTTAAGTATACTTACCATGCAAAAAAACGATAGTTTGAAATCGTTTTATAAACCATGAAAATTTTGGCAAACAACTTTAACTCCAGTTTCTGCATCGCCAGTAAAATCTGCATTCAAACGCAATAGGTGTATCTTTTCATACTCGCTCGCTTGTTTCTTCGAGATTCAACACAGTGCGCTGTTGAGCCGAATATCTTCTTTCATCATGAGTGTAAGATTTGAGGGACATTCTTCGGAAATAATAAAATCCGAAATGCAAATTTTGTCCTACAAAAAAACACCTAAAATGAAAAAGAAAATTTACTACGCCTTGTGCTTAGGTTTGCTAAGCATTGCCACTCCGTCCTTTTCACAAGAAACTGAAATCAAACCTGAAGAAGATCTTTACACACTTTCCTTAGAGGAGTTAATGAATACTCCAATCCGTTCAGCATCAAAAAAGGATGAAACCTTATTTGACGCACCCTTATCTAGTTATACCATTACTAAATCAGATATTGAAAAATCAGGAGCTACCTCCATTATGGAAGCTATGCGCCTTGCGCCCGGTGTTATCGTTCGTGAGCAGGCGAATGGTATGTATGACATCCACATTCGTGGAATGGAGAACTTAACGAGAACAAACGGTACGTTCTTAAAGAGCAACTCCTATACGTTAGTTATGATTGACAACCGCCCGGTTTTTAATCATGGTTTAGGTGGTACTAATTGGGAGTCTTTGTCTATTGACCTTAATGATGTTGAAAGAATTGAAATTGTCCGAGGCCCTTCATCACCATTATTTGGACCAAACGCTGTAACCGGTGTTATCAACATCATAACAAAGAGATTGAATGACTCTGAAACATTAGTGAATGCCAACGCTCAAGCAGGATCGCTTGGAACTACCATTGCGAACTTGAGCGCAGGAAAACGATTCGGAAAGTTTAGTGTTATTGTTTCAGGAAATTTTCAAGGCAGAAATAGAGTAGATAGCAAGTACTATCAAGAAAACACTGGGTTATATGTAGATCTGAACCAATTAATTGCAGATGATTCCATTCGTTCTTTACGATTCCCAGATCCATCCAGATCACTGAACAAATGGGGTGTAAACGGATTTTTAAATTATAAGGTCTCTGATCATGTGTCTTTTGACTTATCTCTTTCACATCAAGAGGCAGAGTTTCAAAAAATATGGATTACCAATCCATTACAAGATGGCGAAACGCAAAATACAACAGCCAATTTAAGTGCTAAAATATACGGTTTAACGTTGCGCACTTCATATCTGCAAGGACATAATGTTGATCTCAGAACTGCTGCACCGTATGCTGAATATGATTTCAATGTAGCTGATGTTGTTGCTGAATACGAAATAAAGCTTGGCGAAAAGTATAGTATTACACCAGGAGCAAGTTATCAAACGGTGACTTTTGATGATCGTGATTACGTTGACTTTCCTACAAAGATTGGTCTCTTCAATGCCGAAAATAAAATAACAACCTTTGCCGGATACCTTCGTGCAGATCTTAACTTCACAGAAAAGTTCAGAGTTTTAGGAGGATTACGTATCGATAAGTTTTCTGATCCCGATGATGCTTATCTTGCTTATGAATTTGCATCTACTTACAAGATCAATTCTAAAAACCTTGTTCGACTTGCCGTGACCCGATCAAACAGTGGTTCATTTATTGGCTACAACTTCCTTAATATTGGTGGCGGACAAATTGGTAATTCAAATTTAGATCTGTTCACATTGAATATGATTGAAATCGGCTACCGCTCACAACTTAGCAGTAAACTGCAATTGGATATTGATGTATTCCATCAAACGGCTAAAAACTTAACTGCAATCTATCAGACTGCCGGACCTCAACAATTCTTTAATACTCCTACAGAAGCAACACAAATTGGAACTACTATTTCATTGAACTTTGTTCCAAATGAAAAGATCCAGTTTAAGCCATTCTTTACATTCCAGCAAACAGATACTAAAGACATGCCATCTGCTTATGTAGATCCTGCAATTGTTCCTCCTGGATTTGTTACCTATAGCGACAGCAAGCATGCTTATACACCTGGTTCTTATGGTGGCTTCTATTTCAACTACAAACCTATTTCGAAATTCAATATTAATTTGAGTGGTTATTATTTCACCAAACAAAATCAGTATGATGGATCACAATACGATCCTGGCACAGGTGCTGAGCTAGAGCCGCAATACAGCAACGGTCAGATCAAAGGAAAATTCATGATGAACGCTAAAGTTTCTTATGAAATAGTGAAGAATCTGAATGTGTTCGTCAATGCTCGTAACGCGTTTGGATCTGATTCACGTGAATTCTACGCTGCTGATCAAACAGCAGGACTTTACACAGGTGGTTTAACCTACAACTTGTTAAAGTAGAATCTTCGATTTTCATTCTAGAAAAGGGACGCTTATGGTGTCCCTTTTTTTTCTCCGTTTTTGACAGACAAAACTAAAAATTGTTTCATTCTCCAGAACATACTTTCTTACCTTTCTAAAGAACAGAACGTATGATGACATTCGACTACATAATTATTGGAGCAGGAAGTGCTGGGTGTGTATTGGCGAATCGGCTAAGTGAAGATCCGTCTACTACGGTATTACTTTTGGAAGTCGGTGGTCGCGATACCAAAATGGAAATTCACATTCCCGGTGGATATATGAAACTCCATCACAGCAATGTAGATTGGAATAATCATTACACTTTACCTCAACCTTTTTTACAAAATCGCAAAATTTATCATCCCCGTGGTAAGGTATTGGGTGGATCAAGTTCTACAAATGCCATGGCATACATTCGTGGACATAAAGAAGATTACAATCATTGGGCTTCTTTAGGAAATACAGGTTGGAGTTATGATGAGGTATTGCCCTACTTTAAAAAATCAGAGCACAATGAACAGTATGAAGATGAATTTCATTCGCGTGGTGGTGAGTTGAACGTGACCCAATCGTATTGGTATCACAATCCCATTGGTGAAGCCTTTATACAATCCTGTATTGAAAAAGGTATTTCGCATAACGAAGATTTTAATGGATTGAAGCAAGAAGGTGTTGGTCATTTGCAATATACCATGAAAGATGCCAAACGCATGAGTACTGCAAAAGCCTTTCTCATTCCTGCCTTATCCCGAAAAAATCTGACGGTGATTACAGGTGCTCATTCAAGAAAAATAATCATCGAAAATGATGAAACAAAAGGCGTTGAGTTTTCGGATAAGAAAAATTCAGTGCAGTCTGCGTTCGCGAAGCGGGAAGTAATCCTTTCAGCAGGAACCTTCGCCTCGCCTCAGCTTTTGATGGTTTCGGGAATTGGTTCGGCTGAAGAATTAAAACGTGCAGGTATTCCGATTAAAAAAGAATTAGAAGGTGTCGGAAAAAATCTTCAGGATCATCTCTTTTATCCTGTCAGTAGTTTATGCAAGAAACCAATCAGCAACAACCATTACATTCCGCTCCATAGACAATTAATTGAAATTGGTCGCTACTTACTTTTCAAACAAGGCCCACTTACGGTCGGTCCTTTGGAAGCCAACGCCTTTCTGAAATCTTCACCAGAATTAGATCGGCCTGATATTCAGTTTCAATTTACTCCAACCCATCCGGGTGATGATTACACCACCGATGTTTTTAATCTCAATACCTTTCCTCATACTGATGGTTACACCATTTTACCAACACAGATTCGTCCAAAAAGCAGAGGTGCTGTAACCATTGGTTCTGCTGATCCATTTGAAGCTCCCGTTATCGATCCAAAATATTTGTCTGAAGAAAAAGATCGCACAGTCATGGTTCGTGCAGCGCGAATTGCATTAGAAGTTTTGGAGGCAAATGCTTTTAGTGAATATCGGCTTTGCACACATTGTCCTGCAAAACGAAATAGCGATGATGATTTATTAGAGCATATTCAGCGAAGTGCAGAATGTGTATATCATCCAATAGGCACTTGCAAAATGGGTGTTGATGAAGTAAGTGTTGTTGATCCTCAATTGCGTGTGAAAGGTATTGGGAAACTTCGCGTGGTCGATGCTTCCGTTATGCCCACCATTTCCAGCGGCAACACCAATGCGCCAACGATTATGATTGCTGAAAAGGCGGCTGATATGATTCGATTTAATTAAGCTCGTGCTATCATTTTAAGGATGTTTCACGCTAAGGCGCAAAGTGAATACACGCTAAGGGCGCTAAGAAAACTCACTATAGAAGTAGTTTTCTTTGTAACTCTCTTTGCGGTCCTGGCATTTAAAACTTTGCGCCTTTGCGTGAAGGTATTTAAAGCGACTGCATCAACTGATATTGCTACAATCAAATTTACCTGCCTAGTTAATCCG
This sequence comes from Chryseolinea sp., assembly GCA_036787535.1. Lineage (GTDB taxonomy): Bacteria > Bacteroidota > Bacteroidia > Cytophagales > Cyclobacteriaceae > Chryseolinea. Next base: position 111,293 of record DAIQPD010000001.1, on the reverse strand, counting down.
CAACTCCGCCTTCATCCCTTTAATCTGATTGAGTAGTGCTTCTTGCCAGGTAAGATCCGCATCCCATTTATTTCCTAAAAAAACATTGCCCGAATCGATGTGTTTGAAATAAAATTTAAAAACCATTGTGTCGCTCGGAAAATTCTTCAATTGTTGTTGCCCATTTGGATAGGTAACAGATACTAAAGCACTTTCTGACTTACTCATATCATAGCCCAGCAAACTTTTGGCAACACCAACACGCGCATAAATAAAACAGAGAACGTACAGGCTCCCTTGCTTTCGCAAATCTTTTTCGGAAAGGCCAGGCTCGGTAAGTTTAAATTTCAAAGGATAGTTTGCAGTAAAAATTTCTTCAAGCTGTTTATCAATTTCTTCAATACCTGTTTTAGGAACTGACAATGGATCTACCTTCAGGTCGGATGCATAGAATTCGTTTCGTCTGCCAACAATAGGATTGATAGGAAAGTCCATTTCAGCAACATCGTTGATTAACAAATTCTGTTTCTTCTGCTGGTTTGCTGCTGTTCGATACAGTTCCTTTAGCGCTTCTGTTAAAACAGAATTATTAAGTGACCATGCGTTTTGCTGGTTGTCAATCATGGATTCTTTTTTATTGAAGGGAGTAAGCGTGAGTCGAAAATCATTCTCGCGTTTCTCAACAAATACAAGGTTGCTAATGTCGCGGCTTTCTAAATAATTCGAAAAAGTTCTGGTGACATCCCGGCTTGCTATTAGTTTATCCAGTTCAAAATAAACAATGGCATCAATGCCCGTCCGCTGAAAAGATTCTTGTACATCTTTTATTTCTTTTGCCGTCATGGTGTAGCTATAAAAAACAACCGACCGTGTGCTTAATAATTTTTCAGGTAGGCCACCTTTTAAATTAAGCTGATCAATCCATTCCTTTGGCTGAATGGTAATCTGTGCATGTGCAATGGTGTATGAAAATACCAGCAGTAAGATAAGCGTACGTAAAATCAACATTTTAAAATCAAGTATCATAGTTTGAAGAACGAATGTAAAGATGAATCTATTTTAAATTCCCACAAAAAAACCACTTTCATCTCTCTTGATGCCATAGGTAATGAGATCGCTGCAATCCGAATCACACGCTTTGCCCGATTGAAGATTAAACCGGTAATTATGCCAGGGACAAACAATCTCACCTAAATAATTGACTTTCCCCTTGCTGAGCGATTCTCCATTGTGTGGGCAGGCATCCTGTACTGCAAAAAACATTTCGTTATGCATTGACAAACATATTCGCTTCCCATGAAGAATCAACAACTGTGGCTTGCCCGAACCCAAACGTTGCCTTGCATCCATTTCACTCGAAAATATTTTGATCCAATCCATGCCTCAAGGTAAGCAAAGGGTAAGGAAAGTTAAACTTCGGCCACGTGTTCTTAAATTCATGAAATTTCCCTGTCTCAATAGTATTGCGATTTCCCTTCTTTACGATTGCGATTATAACTGCATTCTAATATGAAACTATTCAGCCAAAACTTGAAACTTGCTTGTTTATCCTATACTTTAATGCACAATTAAATGAGAAAGAAAAGAACAACTGCAACGCTTTATTTTATTGGCATCATTCCGCCAAAAGAAAGTTATGATGGTGCGTGTCAGCTCAAGCATTATTTTAAAGAACACTTCAACAGCAAGGCATCGCTAAACTCTCCTCCACATATTACCTTACATATGCCCTTTCAATGGAAGGAAGAAAAAGAAGCAGACCTCATTGAAAAGCTTCAGCAATTTTCAGTCGGAGCGAAGGCCTTCGATCTTCAACTTTCAAATTTTGGTGCCTTTCCACCTCGCGTCATTTTTATTCACGTTGTTCAAAATGATACACTATGCGAGTTGCATAAATCTCTGCACAAATTTGCCAAACGCGAACTCAACTTGTTTAATGCCAACTATAAAGATTTACCTTTTCATCCACACATCACGCTTGCTTTTCGTGATTTAAAGAAACCCATGTTCGCAAAGGCATGGGAAGAATTTCAATCAAAAGAATTTCAGGCCGACTTTAAGGTTGATCAGTTTGCACTGATGAAACATAATGGAAAGGAATGGGAGGTTTACAAAACCTTTAATCTTGAGATGATGGTTTGATTTTTATTACAAAGAAAGAGACAAGCAGTCTTGATAGACAAATTTCCGAATCAACCACTAAATACTTTTACAAAAAAATATAAACTTACTTCTCGCAAAAAGAACCTTTTGCTACCCAGAGGCTTTTAATGGATAACTCCAGCAATGCTTCTTTAACACCCGGATCATTTTCAAAAAGTTCAGTTGTAATATCTCCCTTCATTACTAAAATGCCTCCATCGTGCTCACCAAATGTTCCTTCGGCAATTACATTCCCCGTGAGTTTAAGTTCTTTTATATATTCATCATGTTTATGTAGAATTTGGGGATAAGTAGAAGCCGTAAATTTGGATACCGTAGCAATAAAGCGAACAAAAGAATACATCGTCATTTCATACGGTTCCTTCGCTCCACATACTCCTCCTATCCTTGATTTGAATGGAAGTAATTCAACATTCCATCGGTTGGCTTGAACACCCGGGTCGGTGCTGAGCCATTCTTTTGCTTCATCAACAGAAGTAGTGTTCAAAATAAAAATTCCTCCACCCCCTTCAAATGGCCCTGCAAGAATTAACTTACCTTCTTTGGCAAGGCGATTTATATTTGCCATATGACCTTCCATTATTTTATCAACCTGTTCTTTTGGCAATACCGGATTCTCTTTTTTGTTGAGAAAAACAAAGGTGTATTGTTTCTCTTGTGCAGAGAGTGAAAATGAAAAGATGAAAAACAGGAAAGTAAAAATTCTCATAGATTTTCAATTTAAGGAAAACTCAACTGAAAGGTAAAGCTATTCCCTTCCAGTTTCAGAAAAGATAATTACGAATATGAAGAGAACAGTTTAAAAGCAAAAAACTGTTGGTCTCTTCGACTGACACTATCCGCTGATTTCCTTTCTTTGCACCGTGAAAATATTGATTCTTCATCAGCACTTCAATACCCCACAGCGGGGTGGCGCCATTCGGTCATATTATCTGGCAAAAGCATTGGTGGACAGAGGTATTGAAACCATTGTTATCTCGGGGCATAATGAAAAAAACTATAGGCTGGAAAACATTGAAGGCATTGATGTTCACTTCCTGCCCATTGCCTACGACAATACTTTTGGGTTTTGGAAAAGAAGTTTTTCGTTTATCCATTACCTGTTTAGTTCGGTTCGTTTGGCAAAACAATTTCGCGATGTTTCCACATGCTATGCGATCTCTGTTCCGCTTACTATTGGCTTAGCTGCTCGCTGGATAAAATGGCGATACAAAATTCCATACATTTTTGAGGTAGGGGATTTGTGGCCCGATGCTCCCATTCAAATGGGATATGTAGATAATTATTTTTTCAAATCTTTGCTCTATCAATTGGAAACATCCATCTATCGCGATGCAAAATCGATTGTAGCATTGTCGCCCATGATCAAATCAGCAATCGAAAAAAAGATAAACGGAAAGACCATTCACCTGATTCCTAACATGGCAGACACCGATTTTTACAAACCAGAAAGTAAATCGTTAGGTATTGAGCAAAAGCATGGAGTAGATGGAAAATTTATTGTGTCATACATTGGTGCAATAGGTGTAGCGAATGGTCTCGATTTTTTTCTGGAGTGTGCTCGTGCCAGTTTAAAACGCGGACAGAACATTCATTTCATAATTTGTGGAGAAGGTGCCGTGTTAAAGCGCTTGAAGGAGGCTGCACAAAGACTTCAACTTTCTAATCTTACTTTTCTTGACTTTCAAAATCGCGAAGGTGTGCGGGAAGTAATGAATATTACAGATGCCGCATTTGTTTGCTACAAAGATGTGCCGATCCTCGAAACCGGATCACCCAACAAATACTTTGATGCCCTGGCAGCAGGTAAACTCATTGTTGCAAATTTTGGAGGTTGGATTAAAGATGAAGTTGAAGAGCATCATTGTGGGATTTACATTAACCCTAGGCAGCCCGATGATTTTGCAGACAAGATTGAACTGTTTATATACGACAAGCAAAAACTTCTGGAATATCAAAAAACAGCTCGTGTACTGGCCGAATCAAAATATTCAAGAGCAATTCTAAGTGAACGTTTCGCAAAAATCTTTGCAGCCTAGCTGCCTGGTGTATTAATTTGAGGTACTAAACACCACATTGATTTTGGTGTAGTATACTGAGGTGATTCCTTCAAAACCTGAATCGGTTCCAACAATTAACCAGAGTTCTCCGAAACTATTCGAACGTGCTTTAAATTGATTGTATGGACTTGAATTACTTTTATTAATCAAGCTATAGTCTGAAGATTCAACGGCAATGTTGCCGATCACACTCATGTCATTGCCACCCGTGCTTTGATTTCCTTTATCAATATTTAATCGATAAAAATTTCCGTCAACAATTTTATTTGGTTCAATGCCAGAAGCTCCTGCTTTTAAATAGACGCTTTCGCCTGGTGCTCCTCCAATCCCTGAGGTATTTTTTTCAGCATTCGATGCCAGCTCTACTTCAAAGCTTAGGGTATATTCCGTATTGGGTTGAAGCCCAACAATTTTCTTTTTGATGAACATAAACAAATCATCGCTGTGATTATTGCCTGAAAGCAAGATGGCCTTTTGCGATACACCTAAATTAGCTGGCCTGTCAGTATACTCAAATTGAAGCTCATAAAATGTTGAGTCGTCAGCACCAATCGGGTAATCTGCAAAATCACCTGTCCACCCTTCAAGGCCAACGCCAAAATCGGATGCATCCGAAAAAATCTGAAATCTCAGGTCATCGCCAAGGTCTGCACAACCCATGGAGCTAATAAAAATAATTGCGTTAAAGATTACCTTCTTCATTTCTCTTGCCTTTCAATGTGCATAGACACGCTTACAGAATGTAAAGTTGCAAAATTTTTAACAACCTGATCTTGTGTAAACTCAGACTTAAGGTAATCTCCTTTTTAAACTCAAAATTTTTAAGATGTATTCATTACCTTCAACCAAAGATTCAATCGTATGAAGTATGTTTTTGTCCTTATCCTTCTAGGTTTTATGTCATGTAAGGAAATTACCTATCGGGAAACCCAACCCAAAGACAAAAGAGCTTTAACAGAAATACCCTCTTCTATGCGTGGAAAGTATTTGGTGATTGATGAAAATGGAGTAGACAAGGACACTATATACATTACCAAGACGGGCTACCACACTCGTGATGAGGGAATGGTTGATGAAGACGTTTTGAGCGACAGCTTGGTGCTTAAAAAACACAAAGGCTATTATTTTTTAAATATCAATCAGCGTCCTGAATGGGCACTTCGCATTATCAAACAGGAAAAGAATGGTGATCTTTTGATTATGTCGATGGAGGACAAAGATTTTAATTCATTCTTAAAAAAACTGGGGAAAGAAATTAAGATCGATTCGATTCAGCTAGCAGACGAAAAATTATATCAGATTGACCCTACTCCGAAACATCTCATCGGGTTGATCAACAAAAAATATTTTAATCAGGTTACGCGAATGCAAAAGATTGATTAGTTGTCCTCATCTACGCTCCCTTTTAGAATTTTTTCCCTGGCCTTATCTACTTTCCTACCGTGAAGTATCATAATCGGAGTGTATAAAAAGTAGGTAAAACCTGCAATCATTCCGGAGTACATTGAATTTTGAAAAATGATTGCCATCAGGACCGAAACCAATGGAACGGAACCCATCAAGACATTGGCGCGGATACTCATGCGTGTATCAAATCTTTCAATTTCATTCAGCTCAAGTGCGTCCGCATTCTGAAATGCGTTGCGGTACATAAGAGCAAGCACAGAAAATACACCCGTAGCTCCAAGACCATAAATAATCATAAGATCGCCAACATCCCTTCCGGAGATCATTCCTTTTAATTCGGTAAGTAAATTTTCCTGATTGAAAAGATAGCCAGGAATAAACAGGAAAAGTTTTGTTAAAAACTTGAGGGGATAAACATAGAATAGCACAATCACCAAAAACAAAGTATTCAACATCACAATTTTTCCATTCCGCATTCCATAGCGAAAGAAAAAAATAAAATGCTCAAACCAGATTAGTAAGATCAGAGCAATACACATGCAAAACGGAATGAGATCCCACAAAAAGCGCTTAATCTGTTCAAAATTATTTGGAGGTGTTGTAGAGATAAGTAATAAGGTGATGGCAAGCGCAAAAACGGCATCACTAAAATTCTCAAGGCGTCCGGGCTCTTCACCACGAAAACGAAATTCTTTACTTAGCCCCAGGTAGTGTTTTTTGATTGAATCCCGAATCATGCTGATCGATTATACTTTACTAAAATACAAAACATTACTATACACCATTATGCTAAGACTCCAGTGTGTTTTGATCAGCCTGGTTTACCTTGGTGTTAACCTCAATAAAAGGTGACACTTGCTGATGTAAGCGAATGGCTTTACGAGCCAAAACAAAACCAGTGATAAGCGAAGCAATGGCACCAACCCAGATGCCTGGTATGTATGAGATGAACCAAAAATAATCATACGCACCATGAAAAATAGTTGCCGATGCTAATGCAGCCAAACTAAGATAGAGTTGATTACGATGTGAAAATTTAGCCTTACCTAAAAAGAACCCCATCAATACAGCGAAGGTAGCATGTGCTGGAACGGCAGTGAACATCCGCAAAAAACCTGTAGCATAACCATAGTCAAACACATAGATAATATTTTCAAGTGTTGCAAAACCCATACTCACCATCACCGCATAGACAATTCCATCAAAAGGTTCGTTGAAGTTTTTATTGTTGAATAGTATAAAACGGATAAAGATGAACTTACTGAATTCTTCTATAAAGGCTACCTTTAAGAAAGCATTTGCAAATTGCTCCACCACATCATCCTCTCGGGTAATAAAAAATGCATTGACCGGATAGGATACTATTAAAGTAACAGCAACACTAAAAATCCCATAGAGAAAACTGATCATAAGCAAACCGAGCGGCTCGCGCTCATGCTTATCTTTTAAATAAATGTAAAGCATGATGGCCACACCGGGGGCTAAGGCAAGCGCAAGTAGAAGCATATTGTATTATTTCAGAAATAGAAAAATGCCGGCAAGCAAGACTGGAATGGATCGAAACAAAACCGGAGTAATTACCTTTATATGTTTCGTTTCACTCACGAAAGCAAAAGCCACGATAAGTGTTGCTGCTCCGATTACTAGAATCCCAATTAGCAGTTGTTGTTTATACCATGGATTTTCAAGAATATAAAACATGATTCCGACAGTGGTTGAGGCACTTCCTATCCACAATATTTTTGGTGCGATGTTTAGTGATAACAGCTCCTTAAATCCCAAAATCTCATCTTCCTTGTATTGGATTTCTAATGGCTTATAAGCATACAAAAAAAAAACAACGGCAAGACCAATCAGGGAAATCTGAATCAAACCATGCGAGTCAGTTTTAAAATAGGTAAGCGAGAGACCGATTAATAAGGCCAATAGTAAACCTTTTTCTGCCCACGGAAGGAAGGGCACAATCTTTTGAATGGGATGTTGCTTGAGGTTGCTCATAGAGCAAGATACTACTCCTCAATCACTTCTTCTACCTTATCTAATTTGTCTTCGGTATATTTTCCTGAGGTAGCATAAATAATTTTGCCAGTCTTATCCAACACAAAAAAGTAGGGGATGTCCTTCTTTTCAAAATCAAGTGCTTCTTTGTAGGGTTTAAGTTCGCCTTTATAAAATAAGATAAACGGTAACAGTTGAGGATCAATATTCTTAATGGCCTTTCGTTTGGCTGTTCCGGTTGCCGCTGCATTTACGCCCGTAAACATGGGCACGAAATAAACATTTACATCATACCCAAAGCCCGACATAAGTCCGTTCGATTTTTGAATGAATTTTTGAAAAACGGGCTGAAACCAGGAGTTCAATTCATCTTCCGATTTCTTAGAATATGCTAAGCCCAATAACGTATATTTTCCCTCTACATCTTTAGGTAATGTTACCTTCTTGTCCTCCACATTTTCGGCCACCATTTCAGGGAACATTTTTCCTACTACCTGGGCACGAACATCTACGGCTGCTAAAAAGAGTATTCCCGAAAGGAGTATAATTTGTTTCATGATTTTAGGGGTTTTAGAATTGTGACAATAATACTTTTTCATTAAGTCTCGATATCATGTCTTAGTAACCGATAGATTACGCTATCCAACTTACTTTTTCTTCCATTGATCTTCTTCTTCCTTCCGGTAACTTATTCTTTAGCATTCCTACATGAAAAAATCCCAGAAGCTTGTCATCTTTACTCAATCCAAAAAATTCTTTAGCCTCTTCAAAGTACGTAATTCCTCCGGTACTTAGGTATCCACCTACTCCATAAGCAGCGGCCGTGAGATGCATATTTTCAACAGCGCAAAACACAGCACCAATTTCTTCAATTTCAGGTAATGATTTTTTCTCATCACGTTTCATTCCCACAGCAATAATGTGTGATGATAACATGGGCTTTGTTAATAAATTCTGATAACGTTCTTCTTTGTATGATCCGTCAGCCGTTGTCAATCTCTTATACAATTCAGCTTGAAATGACGCGAGTTTATTTAAACCTTCACCTGTAAAGACTACAAACCGCCAGGGCTCTGTGAGCTTATGCGTTGGTGCCCAGTTTGCGTTCTCTAACATTTGTTTTACAATGCTATCAGCAACTTTCTCATCTGTATATTGATTTTGGAAAACCGATCTGCGGTTACGTATCAATTCATTCACGGCATTTACTTCCATAACTCTTTAGTAATTTTGACTAAATTTAGATAAACAATAGGTGTGGATATGAATAAGGTAATGGCTTTTGTTTTTGTTTTCCTTTCAATAGCAATTCTATCATGCGCTCCGGTTTACGTGCCGAACGCTCGAAATGCACCACTCTTTCGAGGTGCTGGTGAATTTCAAAGTTCAGTTAGTTTTGGTGAAGGTATCGATGCCCAGGGTGCCGTGTCTATTACCAATCATATTGGTGTGATGGGAAACTACAATTATGTAAACCGCAACACATCAGATATAAATGACAATGATTATGTTAAACATAAATTCTGGGAGGCTGGTGTTGGCTATTACGAAAACACAGATAAAATGAGTTACGAAATCTTTGGAGGATACGGCAGAGGTGAAGGAACTTCGTATGGAACTTATTCCTGGTTTGGTTCAACAGATATAAATGCTACCGGAAATTATCAACGCTTTTTTATTCAACCATCCATTGGCTCCAATCAAAATATTTTTAACTGGATTGTGTCAACGCGAATAAGCTTAGTTGATTTTGAAAACTTTACCTACGATGGTGTGGTTGCCAACTACAATAGTCCTGCTCTATTCTTTGAACCCGCCTTTACCGGCAGAATTCATTTCGGGAAAAGCCCAATCTACACACAGTTTCAAACCGGATTTTCTTTTACCACCCAAGGTGATACTGTCTATGATTATCAACCTTTTCAACTCTCCTTTGGGATAGGTCTGCGTTTCGGAGGCAAACCGAAAAATACTGCTACAGAGCCTCAATAATTATTTCGGAAACAAACTCGAATCAATATTCGGAATTACCTTCAAGGCATTTTTGTAATAGATTTTTTTCAACACCTCATCTGATAAATCCAATCCATACATTCTCCAAAATGCATGGTACCTTTTGTGATATGGGAAATAATCATCAGCCGTTTCCAATACTCTAAAGTAGGTAGGGTATTCTTCCGGCACCCATGAGTCTTTTCCAAACATTACGCGGTCCTGATACTTGGTGAGAAATGCTTTCGCTGCGCGCGGCTGTCTGCCAAGCTCGGCTATAACGGCACCAATCTCGGTGTACATATTTGGAAACTGATCCATCAGCTCTCCCAATTTTTTTAAATCACTTCCATACCAGCCCAGGTGAGCGTTGATGAATTTTGTTTTGGGATGCTTTTTAAAAATGTTGTGTTGCTCGGCAATAACGGTTTCCCATTTCACTGTATCCATATCATGTCTTCTGCCAGGATGTAGTTTTAACTCCAACCAGCGCTCGTTGTCTTTATCGATTGGTTGCCAGAATTGTTTTGGATCGGCAGCGTGAATCAAAACAGGTATGCCAAGCTCACCACACTTCGCCCAGATCGGATCGATGCGCGGATCATCAATATGAATGCGATTACCTTTGCTGTCCTTATTAAACAGCCCAAGGTTCTTATAAATCTTTAAGCCATTCGCTCCTTTTTTCACATCATCTTCCAACTGTTTTAGCATTCTGCTCTGCCACTCTGCATCGTCAATGGCGGAGAAATCCATATTGGTGAAAACGATAAAACGTTTCGGTTGAGACTTCTTAACGTTCGCCAAAGTATTGTCCAGATATTCTGTACTACCTCTGCCTCTTCCGCTCAGGTTTACCATCACAGCCATGTTGAGCTTGTCCATAATTTTAGTGAGCTCAGTCAGGTCCTGCGTAGGCATATTCCATTGATGATTATGCACATCGATGAAAGGAAACTTCGCACGCGTGAGCGGATGTTCCGGAACAACCAATGTGGATGGTGGATCATAATCCTCAAAATCCATTTTCAGGTCAAGTGCCTTTTCCTGACCGTAAGAAGTAAAGATGGCCATCGTAAAAGATGAAGCGATGAAGATTTTTTTCAGTATTTGTGAATTCATATCGGAAGATACGGTCTTTGACTTCATAGCGTTGCTGATTTTTTATGAGCGGACTATCTGCTTTCAGAAGCTGTACTCTGACCATGCAGCGTCAAAGTCCACAAGATGACAACTCGAAACCCATCCATTTCGGTTTGATCGAGGGAAACAAACAATTTATTTTTAACTTGGCTCCTGATTATTATCTATAAATGAAAAAACTTCTGCTCCTCTTCTTATCGCTCGTTCTTCTCAGTGCCCAGGCACAAGACCAACAACTTGATGGCGCCCGAAAAAAAATAAAAGCAAATGATTTTGCAGGAGCCAAAGCAGACTTAACAAAAATTATTGACGGCAACGCTAAAAACAAACTGGCGCTAACGCTTCGGGGTGAAGCACGCGCTAGTCTCAATGATTTTTATGGTGCCATTGGCGATTACAATTCAGCATTGGAAATTGATTCAACCTATGCAGAAGCGTGGAACCACCGGGGTGAATCCAAGATGGCACTGGCAGACGATGATGGTGCGATTGTGGATTTTACAAAAGCCATCAAGTTCAACGCAAAGTATTCGGAAGCGTACACCAACCGCGGTCTTGCAAAATATAACATTGAAGATTTACAAGGTGCGTACTTTGATTTTTCAAAAGCATTAGAACTTGGTCCGGCAGATGCAGATAAGTATTTCAATCGGGGTCTTGTGAAGGCTGAGCTCGGAGAATTTGTAAGTGCTATCGATGATTATTCGAAAGCCATTGAACTGGATAAGGCAGATGCCGATTTATACAACTACAGAGGCGTGGCGCATTACAATGTAGGCAACATCGATCAGGCCATAACCGATTATAATGAAGCGATCAAACTCGATCCAAAAGACGGACAGAAATTTGAAAATCGTGCGTTGGCCCGTGGTGCAAAAGAAGATAGTAAAGGTGCGCTTGAGGATTATACAAAAGCCATCGAACTTGTTCCGGACGAACCCGAAACCTATAATTTAAGAGGCGTTGTAAAGTACACATTAGAAGATCATGACGGAGCCATTGCCGATTACAACAAAGCCATTGAACTCGATGCGACCAACCCGGTGTATTTTGATAATCGTGCGCTAAGTAAAACAGAAAAAGAAGACTATGCCGGAGCGGTTGAAGATTATACCTCCTCCATTGCGCTTTACCCTACCGATCCTGAAACGTATTATCAACGCGCGCTTGTGAAAATAAGCATGAACAATAAGTATGACGCGTGTCTTGATCTTAAGACCGCGGAGGACATGGGATTAGCAGAAGCAAAAGCCGTTATTAAAAAGAATTGCAAATAAGACTGTGCTTATTTATGGCATTGTGTCTTCTATTTTTTGTGCACAATACCCTTAGACAATTTAGACACTTACGACAATTGTGAATAAAAAGAATGTACTTCTATACTCCTTCGTTCTAGTTGCCGTAATCAAAGTTGGACTCTGGTACCCCACGAGACAACTATCAAATGACACCATTGAGATGTCTCAGAAATCTGCTGACCTAGAGAATGAAATGGAAAAATTCAAAACCTTTGACGACTCTTTAGCGGGGAACCCAAATTTTAGAAGACGAATTTTGGAAAATGTTTCTACTCCTGAAGAACTCCAGCAATTACGGGAGAATCAAGGACACGAACTGAAAAAAAAATTCAAAGATTTTAGAGATACATATCCCGACAGCGAAAACATGATAATGAAACACAAAATCTTGGACGGATTAGATAATTTATTGAGCGTGGTTTTTGTATGTATGGCAATACCTTTATTTATATACTTATTTAAGGAACGGTAAAGGCTATTGTGCACACACCAGTAATTCTATTGACAGACCAATGAGAATAATTCCAATACTAATAATAGTGAGTCTTTGTTTTTGTTATTCGTGCGGGACTAAGAACAACACACAGGACAGTATAATGGTTGACTGGAGAGACTACTGGGAAGATCCTAAAAAAAGGGACTCAATTTTATCGATGGAATGGGTTCACCCAAGAGTTAAAGAGTGTTTACGAGACTCGGAAATTGTAATACTCACCAGAACATTTCTTTCTGATACATCACGATTTTATAGGTTAAGAAATTTGGGAGATATTAACGGTGATCTTCTTAATGACTCTATTATGGTCGTGCCAGAACTTTTCATAACATCTGACAGTAGCTATGAAAATGGCACATCCATTATTTTTACGGACTCATCCATACCTAGAATTAGAGTTGACCAACAATGCTTGGATGTTAATTTTATTTTTGTTGTAGGTGACATCGATGAAGACAACCTAATGGAGCTTGGAAAATATTATACAACCTGTGTCAGTCGATCCAAACGAATAGACCTTCTGTCTCGTAAAGATAACACATGGAAGTCCTGTGGTGCTGTGACTTTTGACACGTGGTTCGAAGATCCTCCGATGGAGCAACGAATAAGGAAGATGGATAAGGGGAAATTTGAGATGAGAGAGGTAACGGACAGCACAAGCATCAAAATTGATCGATGGATTACATTTAAATTGTAGTAAGATACTGTTGCTAAAAAGTAGATAAAACATGCTGGCACCTGATTATTGATAATTCGCGAATTTGGATTGCCTGCACAGTTTATACACTTGCATTACCACGAAACCCTACTAAATTCTATTTTATTAAATCAAGCACATGAGAATCGCGATTATCCTCAATGGAATTTCCCTCGAAAAAGATTCTTTCTACAAAAAAATTCTACCCGGGCTTTCTGCCACTTTCACAGTTGAGGTTTTTGAAACCATCGCAGCAAATGATGCTTTATCGCTTGCATCAAAAGCCGTAGAGAAAAGATTTGATGTTATTCTGGCAGCAGGTGGGGACGGAACGCTACACCAAGTTTTAAACGGAATTCTTCGTGACCGAGAAGACCATAAAGACTTACCTATTCTTGGTGCAATCCCCGTTGGAACCGGAAATGATTTTGCCCGCGCACTCAAAATTCAAAAAGATGTCGATCAACTTATTGCTTTACTTCAAAATCTGAAACCAAAAGAAATTGATATTGGTAAAGTGCATTACACATCAACCATTAAAGAAACGGAAGAGCGATACTTCATCAATGTAGCCGATATCGGTATGGGCCCAGAAGTAGTAAAAAAAGTAATGGCCAGTGATCGAGCCTTTGGCGCAAGCCTTTCATATTACTTTGCTATTATCTCAACTTTCTCTCAATATAAGGTAATGACTGTTCATGCCATTGCTGACGATTGGAAGTGGAGCGGGAAGCTGCGTACATTAGCGATTGCCAACGGAAACTACTACGGACATGGAATGAACATAGCGCCCGATGCATTGCCGAATGACAAAATATTTGATGTCTTCATTGCCGGCAATGTGTCTGCTTTGTTTTTCATGCTGAAATCACATTTGCTGAAGCAAGGCAAAAAGGTAATTCATCCAGAAGTTTTATATCGCAAGACAACAACCATTGAATTAAGTTCTGAGTCACCTTGCACGATTGAAGCCGATGGAGAAATTTTAGGATTGCTTCCTGCTAGAATTGAGATGATGAAACAGACGATAAAATTCCTTTGTTAAAAGTGGCTTACTATTTAAATAAAACACATTATGATTTTGATAAAAAAATCCCTTCTGATTCTTCTGCTTACCTCTTCTAGCATTTTTGTTTTTGGACAAAATTCTCTCGAAACGCAGTTCGGCCTGATTGCAAAAAAAATTGACGGCAATGTAGGTGTCTCTGCAATGGTCCTTGAAACAGGCGAGTCTGCATCTTATAGTGAAAACAAAAAGTTTCCAATGCAAAGTTTGTACAAGTTCCCACTAGCAATGGCCGTTCTTCACCAGGTAGATGAAGGTAAATTGTCAATCGATCAGAAAATTCCAATTGAAAAATCTGAAATCATTCCCAATAGTCGCGGATCAGTTAATGATAAAATTCTTGCTGGTATTGATCTTACCCTAAAGGAATTGATCTGGTACACAGTTGGTGAAAGTGATAACACGGCATGTGATGTTTTATTTAGGGCGATTGGCGGAACAACCTATGCAAACAATTACGTTCACAAAATTGGTGTAAGCGATATTGTCATTGCAACAACAGAAAGAATTCAGATGCAGGATGATTCAATTCAATATCAAAACTGGGCAACGCCCCAAGCAATGACACAGCTTTTGAAAATTCTATGCAGCACCAATACTCTTTCTGAAAAAAGCAGAAGTCTTCTTTTAGAAGATATGGTACAATCACTACCGGGTCAAAAAAGAATAAAAGGTCTGTTACCGTCTGGAACAGTTGTCGCTCATAAAACCGGTACCGCTGCAACCATTAATGGGTTAACCCGTGCAACAAATGATTCCGGTATTATTACCTTACCCAACGGAAAGCATTTGGCGATCACTGTTTTTATTTCGGATTCTCATGCCAGTCACGCAGAACGAGAACTAACCATTGCCACTATTTCAAAAGCCGCATTCGACTATTGGAGTGCTGTGGGTAAATAAACGTATTGATAAAACTCTTTATGAATAGCAAACTTCAACGCCTATACGATCAACTTGAAAACGATCGAAAAATATTGTTAGCAAAAGTTGAGCTCGTGCCGGAAGAGAAATTCAATCGGCCACCCGCTCCAAATAAGTGGTCACTCGCACAGGTATTGTCGCACATTGTTGCTGCAGAGCATGGATCAACTGGCTATATGAAAAAAAAATCATTGGGTATTGATCAGGTGGATAATTCAGGAATTGTTGAATCCCTAAAGATTGGTGTGTTAATCGCATCACAACGATTGCCTTTTCTAAAATTCAAGGCTCCGAAAATAGTAGTTGATCATACACCTCAATTTCATTCTGCCGAATCCATCATAAGACAATGGGACGAAGTACGTGCAGATCTTAAACTATTTCTTGAAAAAATGGAGGATAAAAATATCCGTAAGAAAATCTATAAACATCCTTTTGCCGGCCGACTGGATGTTGTACAGGCCGTTACGTTTTTTCGCGAACATATTATTCACCACTCACCACAGATCAACCGCCTTTTACATTAATCTTAAGTTTGTTAAAAGATTGTTTTCTTTTCATCCCGAAGCCTTAATACCTTTCGGCTCAATTTCCATTAACCATGAAGAAACTCATTATTGCAGTGCTCTGCATCATTTCGTTGTCCACTGCTTCGGCTCAACAAAAACTATTAAGTCCAAAAGAATTTTTGGGGTATGAACTGGGCGATCGCTTTACGCGTCATCACAAAGTAGTGGAATACTTTCAACACGTCTCTGATGTTATGGCCAACATCGAATTAAAACAATATGGAGAGACCTTTGAACACCGACCATTAATGTATGCTGTCATTACCTCAGCAGAAAATTTTAAGAACATCGAACAAATTCGCCTGGATAATTTACGAAGAACCGGATTGGTAGAAGGTAATGCCGGTGCTGACAAAAAAAGCATTGTATGGTTGAGTTATAATGTTCATGGAAATGAAGCCTGCAGCATGGAAGCTGCTATGTGGACGCTCTATGAATTGGCAAATACCAACAATGCAAAAACCCAGGAGTGGTTGAAGAATACGGTTGTCATTATGGATCCGTGCATTAACCCGGATGGGCGTGATCGCTACGCGAATTTCTACAATCAATACTTTAATCTACCAGCAAACTCAGCAGGTGATGCAAAAGAACATCGTGAACCCTGGCCAGGTGGAAGAGCGAATCATTACCTTTTCGATTTGAACAGAGATTGGGCCTGGCTGGTACAACAGGAATCACAACAACGATTAAAGGTTTACAATCAGTGGATGCCACATGTCCATGTTGATTTTCACGAGCAAGGATATAACAATCCATATTACTTCGCTCCGGCAGCAGAACCTTTTCACGAAGTGATCACGACATGGCAACGCGAGTTTCAAACAAAGATTGGGAAAAACAATGCAAAGTACTTTGATGAAGAAGGTTGGCTGTATTTCACGAAAGAAGTTTTCGATCTTTACTATCCAAGTTACGGAGATACATATCCTACCTATAGCGGTGCGATTGGTATGACCTACGAACAAGGCGGAAGTGGCTATGGTGGTCTAAGCATTACCACGCGCGAAGGTGATCCATTAACTCTAAAAGACCGGTTAACACATCATCATACTACTGGTTTATCTACTATTGAAGTCACTTCACAAAATTCCACGAAAGTGGTAGAAGAGTTTGAAAAATATTTTCGTGAAAGCAATACCAATCCAACCGCTATCTTTAAAACATATGTGATTAAAGGTGATAATAATCGCGATAAAATTAATCAGCTTACATCGTGGATGGATAAACATGCTATTCGCTATGGTTATCCCACAGCTGGCAAGGCTGCGAAAGGTTTTGACTATCAAACACAAACCACGAATAGTTTCAACCTCACAAAAGACGATATTGTGGTTAATATTTATCAACCTAAATCAAGATTCATTACTACTGTATTCGACCCGCTTTCTAAAATTCCAGATTCGCTTACCTATGATATTACCGCATGGAATTTAATGTATGCTAACAATTTAAAAGCGTTTGCTTTAAATGAACGCATCAATGTAGGAAAGGTATTTCAAACCAAGCTTGCTGATAATACTGAAGTAACTGCAAAACCGTATGCTTACATTTTCAAGTATCAGGATTTAAAAGATGTGACGTTCCTATCAACGTTAATGAAGAAAGGATTTAAGGTACGCTCTGCTTCAAAAGCCTTTGCTGTAAATGGGCAGTCGTTTGATGCCGGAACCTTGCTTGTGACCCGAAGAAACAATGAGAGTATCCAAAACTTTGATGCGGCACTACAGTCATTAGCAAAAGAGGCCGATAGAAAAATCTATACCACCACAACTGGTTTTGTAGAACGAGGAAAGGACTTTGGTTCCAGTGATGTGCGTTTTTTGAAAGCTCCAAAAATTGCCATGTTAATTGGCGAACAAACTTCTTCATTATCCGCTGGCGAAATCTGGCATTTCTTTGAGCAACAAATTCAATATCCCATCACACAATTAGGTACCGATTATTTTAAAAATGTTGATTTAAAAAAATACGATGTACTCGTTATTCCTGAAGGATACTACAAACTGTTTGATGAGAGTACCCTTGAGTCGGTTTCAAGTTGGGTTTCCGATGGAGGTAAACTAATTGTAATTGCCAATGCATTGAATTCCTTCGCTGATAAAAAGGGATTTGCTTTGAAAGCATTTGCTACAGAAGCCGAAAAAACTGAAGCAGAGAAAAAGGAAAAAGAACAAAAGGAGAAGGATAATTTAATACATTACGAGGATGTTGAAAGAAAACAACTTTCGAATTCTATTTCAGGTGCTGTTTATAAAGTAACATTGGATGCATCACATCCTTTGGCTTTCGGATTAAATGGATCATACTATACTTTAAAAACAAACGAACTGCGTTTTGGTTTCCTTGAAGATGGCTGGAATGTAGGTGTTCTAAAGGGAAAAGTAAAACCCGTTCAAGGCTTCACAGGAAATAGCGTAAACAAGAAAATGGAGAACAGTCTTGTGTTTGGTGTAGAAGAAAAAGGAAAGGGCTCTGTAATTTACTTTGTTGATAATCCACTCTTCAGGTGTTTCTGGGAAAACGGAAAGATGGTTTTTGCCAACGCGGTGTTTGTCGTTGGACAATAGTCGTTGAAAAAGTAAAAAGCCAATCAGCAAAACTGCTGATTGGCTTTTTTATTTCTAGTGCTTAGTAAGCTCTTCCTTCTGCTCAACTATTTTTTCAGCAGCTCGCTCATCACGGCTAACCTTGTAAATATTGTTGTACCACAGTTCGTAATCGGTGTACTGCAAGCAATTGGATATGACCTTTTCTCCAATTAAAATTTTAATGAAGATATCTTTGTGGATACTTTGCAATAGTAATTCTTGCTGAACAATGGGAAGATCGTTCAGTTGAATGTACACGATACCTTTAAAGTTTTTTGCTGGGGTCTTCATTTGCTAACTTTTAAGTGTCTTTGATTCCTCATCAGACAGGATTTGTAACCATCGGTTTAATTTCAAACCAAAAATACAAAAGAAATTCCTGCTGAAGGTATTGATTCATCTTCATAATAATGATTTTTGCTTTACATGAGCATATTCTTGGATGGTCGGTTTTTTTAATACCCCAATAGAGTTTCTAAAAGGCGTTGGACCACAACGAGCGGTGCTGCTCAATAAGGAGCTAAGCATCTTTACCTTTGGCGATTTTATTCAGCATTATCCCTTTCGCTACGAAGATCGAACCACATTTTATCTAATAAATGAACTCAATGATGAACAACCGCATGTTCAGGTAAAGGGATTTATTAAGCGAAGAGAACTCATTGGTGATGGCTTTAAAAAAAGATTGGTCGTGCATGTGTCCGATAACACTGGAGAGCTTGAGCTTGTTTGGTTTCAGGGTATAAACTGGATTAACCAAAAATTAAAGCCAGGAGTAGAATATGTTGTGTTTGGCAAACCAAATCGGTTTGGTAGTAAACTTAGCATGGCGCATCCTGAAATTGAATTAAGTTCTGAACAAAAAGAGCAAGGTGGATTTCTGCAACCTGTTTATCCTCTGACCGAAAAACTCCGCGCCCGTCATCTCGACAGTAAAAGCATTTCAAAATTAATGAAAGAGCTGTTGTCGTTGTCGAAAGATAAAATCAGAGAAACGCTTCCGAATACCTTATTGTCGGCTGAAAAACTTTTATCGAAAACAGAATCTTTGGTCAATATTCATTTTCCACAGCAACAAGACATACTGAACAAGGCTATCGATCGGTTAAAATTTGAAGAGTTGTTTTATATTCAGTTGCGCTTAATCAAAATGAAGATTGTCCGCAAAGATAAATTCACAGGTCAAGTCTTCCAGGACGCTTCGATGCTCACTACATTCTACAATGAGCATTTACCTTTTGCCCTTACCGATGCGCAGAAAAAAGTGATTAAAGAAATTTACGCTGATCTCAAATCAGGTAAGCAAATGAATCGATTGCTACAAGGTGATGTGGGCAGTGGCAAAACGATTGTAGGTTTTATATGCATGCTCGTTGTGATTGGAAGTGGTGCTCAAACCGCTCTGATGGCACCTACTGAAATTTTGGCTCAACAACACTTTGCCAACCTGAAACGATATGCCGATAAAATGAACATATCAATAGCCTTGCTAACGGGATCAACAAAAAAGAAAGCACGTACTGAATTGCACGAGCGTTTGCGCAATGGTGCGCTGAAAATTCTAATCGGTACGCATGCTTTGTTAGAAGAAGAAGTGCAGTTTCAAAATCTGGGTATGGCCATTGTAGATGAACAACATCGCTTTGGCGTAGCACAACGATCAAAGCTTTGGAAAAAAAATCCAAATGTATACCCACATGTTTTGGTAATGACCGCCACGCCAATCCCAAGAACTTTAGCGATGACCTTGTATGGTGACCTTGATATTTCAACAATAGATCAACTTCCGTCCGGGCGAAAGCCAATCAAAACATTGCACAAATTTGATTCGCACAGACTTCAGGTAAATCAATTTCTTAGAGATCAAATTGCAGAAGGCCGACAAGTCTACATGGTTTATCCATTAATTGACGAATCGGAAAAGCTGGACCTGAAACATCTGATGGATGGATATGAAAGTATTTGTCGTGCCTTTCCAGGGGTTGCCATCAGTATTCTTCATGGCAAGATGAAACCCGAAGCAAAAGAATATGAGATGGCTCGCTTTATAAAAGGCGAAACAAAAATTATGGTGGCCACTACGGTTATCGAAGTCGGTGTAGATGTTCCCAATGCATCGGTTATGGTAATCGAAAACGCTGAGCGGTTTGGTCTTTCTCAGCTGCATCAGTTACGGGGAAGGGTGGGACGCGGAGCTTCTCAATCATTTTGTATTTTGATCTCAACCAACAAGCTCAGTTCCGATTCAAAAGTACGCATCAATACCATGGTGAGAACAACAAATGGTTTTGACATCGCTGAGACAGACTTGAAATTACGTGGACCGGGCGACTTAATGGGAACACAACAAAGTGGTGTACTCGATTTGCTCATTGCTGACCTGGCCAAAGATGGAGAAGTGTTAAAAAGGGCGCGCGAAATTGCCATCCATATTCTGGAGACCGATCCTACCTTAGAAAAACCAGAGAACAATTTGATCAGGCTTCAGATTGAATCCATGCGCAAGACCGCTGTGAACTGGAGTCGCATAAGCTAGGCATTAGTTTAAAAGCGAATCATTGCCTAGATTTGAAGACAGGAACTTTTTGCATGCGCAATATTTTTTTAACTTTTTTCCTGCTCGGTTTTTTTAATCTTTTTAGTCAAACCGGCAATTACTTTTTATCTCATTTTTCGCCAAGCGAGAAACGATTTGACAATGTTTGTTTTGACATGGCTCAAGACGAACAGGGTCTTATGTATTTTGCTACGCGCAGCGGGGTTATAGAATTTGATGGCCGTAACTGGACTCAAATAACCGGTACAGGTGCTGTCTATTCTCTGCAGGTTAACAAACAAAACAAAATATTCTGGTCGGGTGTATCAGGTTACGGCATCATTGGCACGAATGATCAGGGATTTCACGAACTCCAAACCACTTCGACCAACAGCCACGACTTTTTTCAAACCCTGATAGCAAAAGAGAAGGTATTCTTCCTTTCAGATGGAAGAATTGACATCAATGATGCCAATCAAAAAACAGAATCCTCTATCATCGCCACGAAGGAAACCGGTTTCTTTGCCGGAATGTTTGAATTGTTTGGCGTTGTTTACGTCAACACGCAAGATGCTGGTATTCAAAAAATACAAAACAACAAACTCGTTCCTTCTACACTTGGTTTTGCCGAAGAAGATGAGGTTATTTTTTCATGTGGTTTACAAAATTATTACCTCATCGGTCTTGCAAACAATAAGGTATACCTCTGCGGTGAGAATCTTAAGCCTCGCGAAATAATATTAGAAGACCAGGTCTACGCAGATGCAAGTGTTGTCGTTAATGGCACATGGGTAAACCGTGATCTCTTTGCGCTAGGTACATTGCGTGGAGGTGTGCTTTTCATTCACACCGCAAGTGGCAAGACTCAGGAAATTGTTAACTATACATCAGGTCTGCCCGACAACGAAGTGTATGCTTTGATGAGTGATAAGAGCCAAAGCATTTGGGCGGCACACGAATATGGTTTTACCCGCGTTTCTCCCTTTATGCCTTTTCGGTCGTTCCGTCATTACCCTGGCATTCAAGGGAATTTATTGTGCGCCATCTCGTATCAGAATGATGTATATGCCGGCACCTCTTTGGGTCTCTTTAAATTAGAGAAGGAAGAAGTGTATGATGAGATCGTTTACTATGAAGAAGTGGAAATCAAACCGAAGCAAACAGCTTCAACGAAAAAGTCAGAAATTGTATCTACACCAAAAGAAGAAGTAAAACCAAAAGAGCCTGAAGTAGAATCGAAACGAAAAGGTTTTTTAAGTTTTCTGAAAAAGAACCGAAATAAACCGAGCGAACAACCATTAGAATCAACGCCCACAACTGTTCCTGATCAAAAGGTATCCACTCAAAAAGAAAGCATCAATCCGGTAACGAAGCCCGCGTACAAACGCATTCAGAGAACCGAGCGCGTACTACGAGCATCAAACTATGTGTTTAAAAAAGTACAGGGCATTGATGCAAAAGTAAACCAACTCTTAGAAGCAAATGGTGAGTTAATAGCCGTTGGGCTTGGCGGTGTTTTTAAAGTTGACCTGCTTACCAGCGAACCCATTTTAGAAGCACCCATCCGATTTACCTATAGTGTAAACAGCAAGAAGATGCTGCTCGTCTCTACCTATGGCGATAAAGTTCTTGCGTTTGAAAATACAGAGCAGGGTTGGCAGAGTCGCGAATTGATCAGCAACTCAATAGACGATCAGATTCATCATATCTTCGAAGGCAATGATAACGAATTGTGGTTGTGTGGTCTCGATCATGTTTATCGCCTTAACATTTCAACCTCCGATCAAAGTACGATTGAAACCATTCCGTTTAACAATCCAAACTTTGATGAACTCGTTGGTATTCGTTGGAAGAATGAAATTACAATTGCCAATACTTTTGGATTTTACCGATACGACAGGCAGAAGAAAATTTTCAACCGCGTAGATAGTTTGGCTCCACCCAATCAATACTTTGCTTCAAAAGAAAATATCTGGTACCGCAATGCTCATCAGTGGAATGTCATTGGCCAGGAGAAAAATCAAAGCAATCTGCAACTCTTAAATTTATTTCAGGATCTGCGATTCATCACCTCTGATAAAACCTCTGATAATCTTTGGTTAATTACAGGCGACAACGAGTTATATAAATTCTTTGGTGAGAAACTCACACCGTATGAATCAGGATATCCCCTTATGTTAAAGGCGATTCACAATGGTGCACAAAAATTTGGGAACCTGAATCAATTTAAAATAGATCAGCTGAAAAGTGCCATTACCTTTGAAGTAATCCAACCCGACTACATAACCTCTCAGTCTATCGAATACCGATATAAGTTAAAAGGACTTGCGAAAGACTGGTCGGATTGGTCGAACGCAAATAATCTGGTTGACTTCCCCTACCTGCCTTCTGGTGATTATACTTTGCTGGTGGAAGCAAAAGATATTTTTGGCAAAGTGCTCGATATCGATCCGATTGGCTTTGAAGTACTTCCTCCTTACTGGAAACGTCCGTGGTTTTATGCTTTGGAGTTTGTAGTTTTTGCCATTTTGGTTTTGCTGTCACTCCGATTGAGCAAGCGCTACCTTTTTATTAGTCGTGTATTATCATTGCTTACCATTATCATGCTCATTCAATTTATCCAAACGGTAGCAACAGAAGTTTTCGAAACGCGGGCCAGCCCGGTAACAGATTTCTTCTTGCAAGTAATTGTTGCGCTTATGATTTTACCTGCTGAAGGGTACATACGTGAGTTGATGCTACGAGCCGCCAACCCTGAGGGAAGAATTCACAAGTTTATGTCACGAAAACCGAAAGCAGAAGCCGATAACAAAAATCAAGGGTAGTAGTAATTTTTAGTAATTTCACTGCCTAACCCTCCCTGCAAAATGAAAGTAAAAGCTTCTATCCTCCTACTTCTTATAAGTTGTCTGCTCTTGTCATGTGGACAACCAGAAAAAACAAAGACATATGAAAACCCTTCAACTGAAGGCTTTGATCTGGCCTATTCCGATCCGGCTGCAGTTGAACTTGCCGACAGTGTTATGTCTGCCATGGGAGGAAGAAAGAATTGGGATAAGACCCGCTTCATTTCCTGGAACTCTGGCGATGGTAGAAATCTCTTTTGGGATAAAGAACTTAATCGCGTTAGAATTGAGTCGTTAGAAGACAGCACCACTTATCTTTTGAATACAAAAACATTGGAAGGAAAGGTTCAGATAAAAGGACAGACACTTACTATTCCCGATTCACTGAACAAAATGCTGAGCGATGCCAAGGGTATGTGGATTAGTGATTCGTATTGGTTGGTTATGCCATTCAACCTGAAAGACAATGGCGTTACTTTAAAATATCTTGGAGAAGATACCTTACAAGCAGGTGGACTTTGCAATGTATTGGAATTAACCTATTCCAATACTGGCGATAAGCCTCAAAACAAGTATGAGGTATTTGTTGATATAAAAGATAACCTGATAAAGCAATGGGCATATTACGGCAATGCGGAAAAAGAAACAGCAGAGTGGATTAAACCATGGGATAACTATCAAACCTACGGCAACATATTGTTGTCGGCTGATCGTTCTGATGGAGCAGGGCCTAAAAATGTAAAGGTTGAAAAACTTGATGACAAAATTTTTCTGGAGTTCTAGCTCCAGTTGCTATATGTGCTGACGAATGCCGAAAGAAAAGAAAACTAAAAAAGATTCATTAAGCGAACAGCATTTTCGGGCATTGATCGAAAATGCCCATGATGGTATTGTTTTGTATGACGCTACTGGTAAAATCATTTTCTATTCAGCCAGTGCAAAAAAGATTTCCGGTTATGCTGATAAAGAGGCACTCGGAAAATTAGGATCTTACTTTATCCATCCCGAAGATATTGAAGAAACTCGCGAAGTCTTCCATCGTGTATTAAAAAATCCGGGCAAGAGTATATCAGTCATTCAGCGCCTTCGACACAACAAGGGACATTATTTTTGGTCTGAATCCCTATTGACTAACTTTCTTCACAAGCCCGATATCAACGGCATCGTTTCAAATTTTCGCGACATCACTGATAAAAAGTTAGCGGAAGAAAAAGAAAAAGACACACGAATTCTTCTGGAGTCCATAAACGAAAACATGACGGAAGGACTTTTCATGGGCGTTGTTGGAGATACATTCAAATATGCAAACCAGGCATTTCTTGAGTTGAGTGGCTATCGCTCCTTTAAAGAATTACAAAAAGTTAAACCAAAAGATCTCTATGTTCGGGAGGAAGACCGCATTCGAATTCTTGAGGAATTAGCAAAGAATGGTTCTTCGAAAAATCAAGAAGTTGAATTTAAACGAAAAAATGGTAGCTGTTATTGGACTTCCATTAGCATGAGTTTTCTCAAGAACCAGCCAAACTATTATGTGGGTACTGTTCGCAACATTACAAAAGAGAGAGAATTTGCACGAAAGGAATCCGAGTCGAAAGCTTTTTTAAACAATATTATTAACACGGTTGCTGCACCCATTTTTGTCAAAGATGAAAAGCACCGATGGCTCCTTTACAATGATTCATTCTGTTCCCTTAATCATTGTACAAGAGAAGAGTTATTAGGCAAAAGTGACTACGATTTTCATCCTCCCGAAGAGGCAAAAATCTTCTGGAAAAATGACAATCATGTATTGAAAACGGGGGACCCCTCTATTAGTGAAGAAACACTTACCCTCAGAGGTGAGACCAGGCACTTGCTCACCACAAAAACACGATATGTTAATGAGCAGGGAGATCGTTTTGTTATTGGATGTAGTATTGAAATTACTGCCATTAAAAAAGTTGAAGAGGAATTAAATAAAATTAATGCAAGTCTTCAGGGTATAATGGAAAGCACAAAGGAATCCATTTATGCTGTTGATAACAAATTCCAATACCTTTCTTTCAATGAGAACCATAGCAAGATCATGAAGGATCTCTATAAGGCAAACATTGAAATTGGAATGAACAAATTAACCTGCTTCAATGGAGCTGAAGATGTTCAATGGGTTAAGAACGAGTTAACAAAGGCATTGAAGGGTGAGCATTTTATTTCTGAGCATCAGCTTAACTACCCCAAGTTTAAAGGATTCATCGAAACTACATTTAACCCCATACGCGACCGACTAAAACAAGTAAAAGGAGTTGCTGTTTTTGTAAAGGATATTACAGAGCGCAGGGACTTTGAAGAAAAACTAAAAAGTCTGAATGATACATTAGTTGAACAAAACGCCCAGCTGGCTTCGCGCGAAAATGAATTGCGATCAACCTTAGAAGAATTGTCTGAACGCAATTTTGAGCTAGATCAACTGATGTATAAAACCTCTCATGATTTACGCTCTCCGCTCAGTTCGATTATGGGCCTTGTTAATCTGGCCAACCTTGAAAAGGATGGAAAAAACTTTCACAGTTACCTTAATAAAATCGAAGACCGGATTAAAAAGCTGGATGAGTTTATTAAATCCATGCTCAGTTATGCCAAGGTAAACCGAACTGAGGTTGAATATTCCAGCGTTGAATTGGAAACTGTTGCGTTGAATTGCCTGCATGAACTCGAATACCTTGACAACTTCAGCAAGGTATTATTCGATTTAAAAATAAAAGGAAAAGAGATTCTCTTTCGGGGAGATGAGCAACGGATACACATTATCTTTAGCAACATCATCTCAAATGCGTTCAAGTATTTTAATCCTGAAGTAAAGAGCTTTCTGAAAATCAGAATCAATGTAAACAAGCATCGCGCAACGATCGAAATCAGCGACAACGGGATCGGAATAAAAACGGAGCATCTTGACAAAATCTTCAATATGTTCTATCGCGCTACCGATCGCTCTCAAGGTTCTGGCCTCGGTATGTACATCGTGAAACAGGCAATTGAAAAGTGTGGAGGCGAAATTGATATTGAGAGTACCTATGGCCTTGGTACTCATATTAAGATTAGTTTACCGAACGGTTAACCTTGATGACACTTCCGTAGACGTAAGAATAGTTTTATTAAAAAGCAATCAGAAATTTACTTTTTTAAAAACCTCCCACGCCACAATACCTACACAAACCGAAACATTGAGCGAATGTTTTGTGCCAAGCTGTGGAATCTCAATAGCCACATCGGCTTCCGCCAACGCTTCCTCACTTACACCATCTACTTCATTACCAAAAACCAAACAATACTTTTCGTTTTCCTTCAGAATAAATTCGTGAAGCGGTTTGCTCTTTGTCGTTTGTTCCACAACCACAATGGTATATCCTTTTACTTTCAATGCATGCAATGCATCTTTTGTGTGTTCAGCATATTGCCACTCCACCGATTCTGTTGCTCCCAATGCTGTCTTTTGAATTTCACGATGAGGCGGCTGTCCTGTAATTCCCGTAAGGTAAATTTTCTCAATGCGAAATGCATCGGCCGTTCGGAAAGTGGAGCCTACATTATGCAAGCTGCGCACATTGTCGAGCATGATACAAACCGAGATTTTATCTGCCTCTTTAAATTCATCTACCGAAATTCTTCCCAGTTCTTGCAGTTTGAGTTTTTGCATGGGCAAAAATAAACATTCAGAACTGTCAATAGTATGTAAATACTTTTGATTTTTTCAGACCAGCTCAGCCTGGTTTAGTTCTGTCAACAAAGTCTCTAGTTGATTTAAATACTTTCCATGACTTAAATTCTCAAGCCAAACAGCAACGTAATATCCTATTGGTGTTACAATGGCAAGTGTAATGATTAATATGATGATGTTCTTCGACTTCATTATCATCTCAACTACATCCGTATTGATCGAAAGACCAAGCAAAAAACCGGTTGTGCCCGCCAAAGGGTAAATAAAAATCCAAGCTTTCCGTTGAAAAGCCAGCGATGTTTTAGTGCTATCATAGATCGCCTGAAGCGAATCTTTAAAATTGGAATCCAATACAAAATGCCTTTCAATTTTTCGAAGTGTTCTATAATTTACTACAAACCCAAGGGCGTAAATAATAATCATGAGTGCCAGAAAAATCCTAACGATAGGCTGTGGAATGATAATGAACAGGTAAATACAAACCACTTCAAACAGAACAATAAATCCCAAAGCATAACGAAAAGATGCGATTAGTTTTTGCACGGGATGCTTTGATGCCGTGCGTATTTCTACCTCCTCTTTTCCAGGTTTGGAAAGCTTCTCACGATCTAAATTTTTCCATGCTGCTTGTAAATCCATTTCTAAATTGCGTTGAGTTTCTTTGTCAGTGTTTCTTTGATGCGATGAAGTTTAACCGCTGTGTTGTTCTTCGTTATTCCGATGATCTCAGCAATTTCTTCATTTTCATATCCGTCCAGATGCAGTGTAACAATCATCCGATCAATTTCTGTTAGCATCCGAATGGCAACGTAAAGGGCATCACTTTCTTCATTTCTGTTTCCCAGAGTGGAGATTGCATTGAACCGACTCATGTCTTCATGTGGCTCTATTAATTTTGCTCTCCGCTTAAAAGTGAGAACCGTATTCAGTGCAACCCGATACAACCATGTGGAAAATTTTGACTGCCCCAGAAAACGTGGATAGGATCTCCACGCTTGGAATAAAATCTCCTGAAAGAGATCTTTCTCATCGTCTTCATGATGTATGTAGAGACGAATTACTTTATAAATAATTCCTCTGTTCTGGTCAATCCGTTCCGTAAACTCCTTCTCCAGGTGTTGCGCCATTGATTGTGTTAGGTTCGGCCAGTATCCACAACCCTGTCAGGCCATGCAATTCTATCCTTTTTACAATCAGTACCATGAGACTCTGAACTATTACAACCTCATAAAAATTTTCTTAAAAAGCCCGACAAAAGACTTTCTCCATCCTTTGCTCACAAGGGACTTTTCTATCTTTGTTCGCCATGGCAGAAACGAAAACACCTGTTGAAACTCCGTTGATGAAGCAGTACAATGCCATCAAAGTGCGCTATCCCGGTGCGCTCCTGCTTTTTCGGGTAGGCGATTTTTACGAGACGTTTGGTCAGGATGCAATCACTGCCAGCAAGATTCTGGACATTACCTTAACCAAGCGCGGAGCGGGTTCGTCTTCCGAAATTGAGTTGGCCGGATTCCCGCATCATTCTTTAGATACCTATTTGCCAAAACTGGTTCGCGCGGGCAAACGTGTTGCCATCTGCGATCAGCTTGAAGATCCTCGCTTTGTAAAAGGTATTGTGAAGCGTGGTGTAACCGAATTGGTTACACCCGGTTTAGCATTCAACGATAATGTATTAGAGCGCAAGCAAAATAATTTTCTTGCTTCAGTCTTCATCAATAAAAACGTGGTGGGTGTTTCCTTCCTTGATCTTTCTACTGGCGAATTCTATGCAGCACAAGGAAATGAACACTACATTTCGAAACTGATACAAGGGTTTTCTCCTTCTGAAATTATTTACAGTAAAAATTCACGTGCACATTTTGAAAAACTGTTCAGCGATGAGTACAATACCTATGCCTTGGATGAATGGGTCTATGGCTTTGATTATGCCTACGAAAAACTGACTACTCAATTCAAGACTACTTCGCTAAAGGGTTTTGGTATTGAAGGGTTGGGTGAAGCCATCATCGCGGCAGGAGGTATCTTATACTACCTTGATGACACCGAACACAAAGACACATCACACATCACTTCTATTTCAAGAATTGACGAAGACAAATTTGTGTGGCTTGATAAGTTCACCATTCGCAATCTGGAAATTGTCAGCTCACAAAATGAAGGTGGTGTTCCGTTGCTGGACATTCTCGATCACACGGTTACACCTATGGGCTCGCGCCAATTGCGCAAGTGGATGATTCTTCCACTAAAAGAAAAAGCAGCAATCGATGAACGTCTTCTTGTTGTCGATACCTTCTTTACGGATTGCACATTAGCAGAAAAGATTACCTCTTCTTTAAAACACATTGCCGATCTCGAACGGTTAATCTCCAAGGTTGCCGTGAACCGGATCAATCCGCGCGAGATGATCGCATTAAAGCGATCACTGCTTTGCGTTCAGCCAATCAAAACATTATTAAGTGGTCATGCTTCTTCTGAACTAAAAAAGTTAGGAGATCAATTACATCCTTGTGAATTCTTGCTGGAGAAAATTGAGTGTGAACTACGTGAAGATGTTTCCATTGCCAGCAACCAGGGG
This sequence comes from Chryseolinea sp., assembly GCA_036787535.1. Lineage (GTDB taxonomy): Bacteria > Bacteroidota > Bacteroidia > Cytophagales > Cyclobacteriaceae > Chryseolinea. The sequence continues at coordinate 81,256 of DAIQPD010000001.1, read as the reverse complement.
AATATTATTAAGCCCGGCATTGATGCAGAGTTAGATGAACTTCAAAGCATTGCCTTTTCGGGAAAGGATTACCTTCTTCAAATTCAAAAACGTGAAGTTGAGCGTACCGGAATTAACTCATTAAAGATTTCATACAATAAGGTATTTGGATATTATCTCGAAGTAAGCAACGCGAATAAAGATAAGGTGCCGAACGATTGGATCCGGAAGCAGACCTTAGTAAATGCTGAACGATACATTACGGAAGAACTGAAAGTTTACGAGGAAAAAATTCTTCATGCGGAAGATAAACTGGTAGTGATTGAGCAGCGCATCTTCAATGCACTCGTTCTTCATACTGCTGACTTCATTCCACAGATTCAGCAAAATGCACGTGTGCTTGCTCAAATCGATTGTTTGCTTTCATTTGCGATCACGGCACGGGCAAACAAATATGCCAAACCTGAAATCAACGATTCGTTTGTTTTGGATATTAAAGCGGGACGACATCCGGTCATTGAAAAACAATTACCGGTTGGCGAAACGTATGTGCCCAATGATATTTTCTTAGATAGTGATCAACAACAAATTCTCATCATCACAGGTCCGAACATGGCCGGTAAGTCTGCTTTGCTCAGACAAACTGCGCTCATTGTTTTGATGGCACAGATGGGAAGTTTTGTTCCGGCTGATGCGGCATCGCTTGGCATCATTGATAAGGTGTTTACACGGGTTGGCGCATCCGACAATCTTTCGCGAGGCGAATCTACCTTTATGGTGGAGATGACCGAGACGGCCAGCATCCTGAACAACCTGAGCAATCGTTCATTGATTTTAATGGATGAAATTGGAAGAGGTACCAGTACCTATGATGGGGTCTCTATTGCCTGGGCCATTGTTGAACACTTGCATAATCATAAAGACTTTAAACCGAAAACACTTTTTGCTACGCACTATCACGAGTTGAATCAATTGACGGAAGATTTAGTGCGTGTTAAAAATGTGAACGTTTCCGTAAAAGAGGTAGGTAATAAAATCATCTTCATGCGCAAGCTGAAAGAAGGTGGTAGTGAACACAGCTTTGGAATCCATGTAGCACAAATCGCAGGCATGCCGAACAAGGTAGTTCTACGCGCCAATGAAATTCTTCACTTTCTTGAAAAAGAAAAACACAAAAACGAAGGAAATAAAAAAATGCAGGATGTCCCTAAACCAATTCCTCAATTGAGTTTGTTTGAGTCCGATCCACGCTTCAATGAAATTCAGGATATGTTGCAAAAGATCGACATCAACACCATTAGTCCTGTGGAAGCATTGTTGAGGTTGAATGAAGTGCTCTCCGTATTGAACAAAAAATAGTTATTCACTAATGCCGCATATTTCTTTGACTTTCTTTGTGAACCTTTGTGCCTTGGCGTCTTCGTGGCAAAAGGATCAGGCCACAAAGACACCAAGGCACAAAGAAGCCGCGAAGTTGAGTTCTATCAATTACTAAAAAAATAAAATGTATTACTCCTGCCTGACTGTAATTTGTGATGCTGAGTTCTCTGAAATCCTGATGGCCGAAATTTCGGAAGTGGGTTTCGATACCTTTATGGAAACCGATCATGGTTTTGAGGCGTATGTGGAAATGGAGAATTATGATAAGACTCTATTGGAGGCAGTGAAAGGAAAATATTCTCAGCAAACCACGTTAAGTTTTTCCATCAATCGAATTGAAAAACAGAACTGGAATGAAGAGTGGGAGAAAAATTACGAGCCCATTATTGTGGATGACCGCTGCCTGATCCGCGCTGACTTTCACAACATCGAAAAAAAATATCCGTACGAAATCATCATCACGCCAAAAATGTCTTTTGGCACAGGGCATCACCAGACTACCTATCTGATGATTAAAAATCAATTGGAAATCGATCATCAAAACAAGCGCGTGATGGACGCTGGGTGCGGCACCTCCATTCTTTCCGTAATGGCTGCAAAACTTGGCGCGCGCGAAGTAGAAGCTTTTGATATTGATGAGTGGAGTGTATCGAATGGAGCAGAGAATATAGAGGTGAACGGATGTAGTGATGTCATCCATCAACAACTTGGCAAACTCAGTGATTTTACATTCGAAGGTAAGTTTGATATCATCCTCGCCAACATCAATAAAAATGTATTGCTCGATGAAATGGAGCTATATAAAAATCTCCTTCAACCAAACGGATTATTATTGCTCAGCGGGTTTTACATAAGCGACATTGCTGATTTATTACGCGAAGCAAATCCTTTATACTTACAAGAAGTAAGACGCGATGAAAAAGAAACGTGGGCTGCGTTGTTATTGCAGTTAAGGTAGATGCATATTTCTCATTAACTCGGTCTGTGTCGCCACAGACCGAAATGTATTTGTGGTCTGTAAAGTCATAGACCACGGGGTACCGCGATCAGGATTATTACTAACTTTAGTAATATGAATACAATCAAGATAATTCCACTCCTTTTTATTATTATAATATCCTGCACGCCTAAAGAGAAATCAAGTCAGTTGTACACCGCCTATACAGGTGCTACAATTATTGATGGCAATGGTGGTGATCCCATTCAAAATGGAGTGTTGTTAATTTATAATGGAAAAATTATTAGCGTTGGATCGAAAGAAGCTGTTACAATTCCTGAAAACACAACGATCATAGATGTTTCGGGCAAGACTATTATTCCGGGTTTAATTAATACCCATGGACATGTCGGAAATGTTAAAGGTATTGATGGCGGGAATTACTCTGCGGAAAATATTATCGACAACTTATCCATATATGCGAGCTACGGAATTACTACGGTTATCAGTTTAGGTGGTGATGGTAAGGAATCAGTATCACTTCGTGCAGTCATTGATACCAGTGCTACACAACGATCTCGCTTATTCATTGCAGGTGAAATTGTTACGGGAGAAACATCTAAAGAAGCCCTTGCTGTTGTGAACAATAATGCAGCGATGGGTGTCGATTTTATGAAAATCAGGGTTGATGATAATTTGGGGGCATCTCCTAAAATGTCCGAAGAAATGTATCGGGCTATTATTAACCGCTCTCACGAACTCGGTTTTAAAATAGCGAGCCATATATATTACCTGGAAGATGCGCGCAGACTTGTTGAAGCCGGCAGCGATATGCTGGCACATAGTGTGCGCGATTTACCGATTGATGATAATTTTGTTCAGCTTCTCAAAGAAAAGCAGATACCCTATTGCCCAACCTTTACACGCGAGCTTTCCACTTTTGTCTATGGTGATACAGCAGAATTTTTTTCAGATCCTTTCTTCAGTCGTGAATATGACATTGATGTGATTCAACCACTAAAAGATCCTGCCAGACAAGAGCAGGTACGGAATAATCAAGCCGCCATTACCTATAAAAAGCAATTACCTGTTGCAATGGCAAACTTAAAAGTTTTGAGCGATCAAGGTGTACCGATTGTATTTGGAACCGACACGGGTGTCCCTACCCGATTCATTGGATACTTCGAACATCTTGAATTGGCCATGATGGTTGATGCTGGTCTTACGCCTATGCAGGTAATTATATCGGCCACAAAAAAACCTGCTGAATATTTAGGACTAAAAAATCTGGGCACATTATCCCAAGGTAATTGGGCAGACTTTATTGTTCTGGATGCCGATCCATTAACCGATATTCAAAACACAAAAAAGATTTCAGGAGTTTTTATTGGCGGTGAAGAAGTGGCTAAGAAGTAAAAAGTTTATGGCTTATATATTAAGTCTTGATAATCGTGATGACTTTTTTGATCGAATGCTCAGACCGGATTAGACAAAAAGGTATAAGAATTGAGAAATTTCTAAATTGTTTGAATACAATTTTTTATAATATCTTTAAACTAAATAATATCGTTAAACTAAAATTAATAATTATGAAAAATGTTATCCTACAATTGTGTCTTGTACTAGTCTTATCTGCATGCACAGAAAATGTTGAGCCGTCTGGCAAATCGAGTAGTGTTCTTGAAGATGTGACTTCAAAGTCTTCAGACGGTGCTGCTAGTGGTCGTGTTGCACCAGGTAGTGGTGGGGGCGGTGAAACAGGAGGTGTTGGCTTTGAGCTAACCTGGAATGGCGATGGACGTTGGCATGGTAATTTTGGAGGAAGTCCAGTTTGGTTTTTTGGGCCAACACCAACTCAGTTAGAAAATGGAATTCAAGGTGATTGGGAAACAACTTGTGCTTTCTACACACCAAATGTTTGTTACCCTGATGGTTTTACAGTATCAGGCAATGGATCCAGTTTTGTGGTAAGAAAACCAGCATGTGCTATTATCGGATCAGTTACTATTGTTATGCCCAAACTGATTCAAAAAACATCAATTATTAGTGGAATCACGACAAATAGTTGGACATCAGAGACTAGGTCAATTACAACCTTTTCAGCTGGCAATTGTAGCATTTCAGCTGAAGGTAAAATAATTGTAAACGAAAATTGTAAGCCAATGATTGTTTCTCCCACTTCAAGCTACCCTGCTAATCTGTGCCTAGGCGTGCAATAACTATTTGAAAGTAAAATCCTTCACCTTAAAAGCCGGTGAAGGATTTTATTTCATCATGAATTACTGCCTCAATAAAGGTTCATAAATATAGATACGTTATCAAAAGTTAATTAGGTAGATAATATTGTCATTGAAGCTGATCTGGTGGGTATCGAAGCCAGGAAGAATATTTTTGGAGTGTATATTGGAGGTGAGGAAGTCATTTGGAAGTAAAACGTTAATTGTTAATTGAGTCAGCCTGCTTTTTGTTTCGTTGTTTATGTTCTTCAAAAAAATCAGCAGCACTTTTGTATTGTCTGTTGCTTTGGTAGGATAAGCCCAGGTAATAATAAATATTTTCATCAACGTCAGGATCGGATGTAAACGCACTTTGAAGATAGAGAAGTGATTCAGCCTTATTGGGAAGCGATAGGTAGGTCTGTCCTGTTTTTAAATTCAACTGGGCATCTTGAGGATAACGCTTCAATCCTTCCTTGAAAGTCCTCAATGCATTTTCATAGTCCTTCGCTTCGTATTGTTGCGTTCCCTTTTTTAAAAACTCTTTGACGGTCTGCGAAAATGCTGGCAGTGAATACTGCAGAAAAAAGATAAGTATAAAGAGGTACGCTTTTTTCATCGATTTAAACTAGAAACAAATCAGGCTATTTCCAACTATGGGCTAAGATAAAGTCGAAGGGTAGTAGATGCAGTCCTTTAACTGTATTTGGCTATGAAGTCGATATTAGTGCATTGAAGATTCTTCCATCGTAATTTCATTTCTTTTAACACTGATTGGTATAAAACAAAAAAAGCCTGATCAATTGAACAGGCTTCCTTTATATGTATGTCAGAACTTAAAGTGTTCTCTTCACTTCGCGTTGTTCGTAGCTTTCAATGGTATCGCCAATCTGCATGTCGTTAAAGCCATCGATGCGGATACCACAATCAAAACCTTGTCTCACTTCAGAAGCATCATCTTTATGACGCTTCAATGAACCAATTTTACCAGAGTAGATTACAATACCATCGCGGATGAGTCGGATTGGATTACTACGCTTTATAGAACCATCTGTTACCATACATCCTGCAATGGTTCCAACTTTAGTTACCTTAAATACTTCTCGTACATCCACATTACCTACAATCACTTCTTCTGTTTGTGGTGCAAGCATACCTTCCATCGCAGCCTTCACTTCATCAATCGCATCGTAGATGATAGAATATAATCGAATTTCAATTTCTTCGTTGTCGGCAACTTTACGCGCGGCAGAAGAAGGACGTACCTGGAAGCCCAGTATAATCGCATCGGATGCCGAAGCCAACAATACATCGGACTCAGAAATCTGACCAACACCACGGTGGATGATCGCCACCTGAACTTCTGGTGTTGACAATTTCAACAAGGAATCAGACAAGGCTTCAACTGAACCGTCAACGTCACCTTTCACAATTACATTCAATTGTTTGAAACTTCCGATCGCCAAGCGCCTTCCAATTTCATCCAGAGTAATATGTTTCTTCGTACGGATACTTTGCTCACGTAACAACTGACTTCTCTTCGTTGCCATTTCACGAGCCTCACGATCGGTTTCCATTACGGTAAACTTCTCACCTGCTTGTGGCGCACCATCCAATCCTAAAATCTGAACAGCTGTTGATGGTCCTACTTCGGTAACTTTCTTACCAAGATCATCAAACATCGCTTTTACACGACCGTAGTTTGCTCCGGCCAACATTATATCACCTACACGAAGAGTTCCATTCTGCACCATGATAGTGGTTGTGTAACCACGACCTTTATCAAGCGATGCTTCTATAATTGAACCCGAAGAATTACGATTTGGATTCGCTTTCAGGTTTAATATTTCAGCTTCCAATAATACTTTTTCAAGCAAGTCTTCAATACCGGTTCCGGCTTTCGCAGAAATTTCCTGCACCTGATATTTACCTCCCCAATCTTCAACAAGAATGTTTTGCTTAGAAAGTGACTCTCGTATTTTTTGAGGATTAGCACCTGGCTTATCAATTTTATTAATGGCAATTACAATAGGTACACCAGCAACCTGTGCATGGTTAATTGCTTCTTTTGTTTGAGGCATTACGTCATCGTCAGCTGCTACAACAATGATGGCAATATCAGTAAGTTTAGCACCACGCGCACGCATCGCTGTAAAGGCTTCGTGACCAGGAGTATCAAGGAATGCAATTTTATGCCCGCTTTTGGTTATTACATCATACGCCCCAATATGCTGTGTAATACCTCCGGCTTCAGATGCCGTTACCTTTGTGTTACGAATATAATCGAGCAAAGATGTTTTACCATGATCTACGTGGCCCATGATGGTAACGATTGGCGCACGTGGAAGTAAATCTTCTTCGCTGTCTTTATTGTCTTCGATGCTTGCCTCATCATCTGCAGAGGTAAATTGAACTTCAAAACCAAACTCATCGGCAATAACCGTGATGGCTTCTGCATCTAAGCGTTGGTTGATTGAAACGAACATACCCAAACTCAGACAAGTAGAGATTACATCATTAACCGAAACGTCCATCATCGAAGCCAAATCGTTGGCTGAAATAAACTCGGCAGCTTTTAAAATTTTTGAAGCTTCCTGATCGTCCAACATTTGTTGTTCCTGCGCTTCGCTGTGCGCCTGACGTCTTTCTCTTCTGTATTTTGCTCCAGTACCTTTCTTTGTTCCCCCGCTCAACTTAGCGAGTGTGGCTTTTATCTGATCTTGAATTTCTTTTTCAGTTGGCTCCGCTTTTTGAACTCGTGGTGGACCTGTTCTACCCCGTTGTGGTTGTGTATTCTGTTGTGGACGCTGTCCTTGTCCTCCACCTTGCTGACCTCCATGTGGAGGACGCTGTTGTCCCTGGTTTGGAGTATCCGGACCAGAAATTCTTTTTCTTGGTCTCTTGCCAGAATTATCTTTCCGTATATCAGAGGAAGCAACTGGTGATTTCTTTTCTTTTTCTGCTGGCAGTTCAATCCGATCCAAAACTTTTAAACCTTGGAGACGATCCGCTTTTGCTTTAATCAATTCCTGATCTGGAACCTTTTCGTCTGTTGATTCTGTAGTAACCGGAGTGGGAGTGGATGCCACTACCTTTTCCTTTGGCTTCTCAGCAATTGGAGCAACTGGCTCTTCTACCTTTGTATTTTCAACCTGCGTTGTTTTCTCGGTTGCTGGTTTTTTCTCTTCCTTCGCTACAACAGGTTCTTTCTTTGCTGGTTTTTTCTCCAGTTCAATTTTGCCAAGAACCTTTATTCCTTCCAGCTTTGCTTTTTCAGGCTCTACCTTCTCTGTTTTTACTTCTTCCTTTGCCTTAAGATCTTTTGATCCTAAGTTTTTGATCATGATGCTTTCTTCTTCATCAAGGTGCTGCTTCTTAGGCGCTTCAACTTCTGGCTCAGAAACTTTTACTTCTACATGCTTGATACCTATGGATAAACCAGATGCTTCAAGTTTTTCGGTTGCAGAGGACGCAAATTCTTTCGATAGCAAGGCAATGTGCTCGGGCGTAAGTTTAGCATTGGGGTTATTTTCCACCTCAAAACCTTTCTTACCAAGAAAGTCCAAGATGGTGTTGTGCCCCACATTGAGCTTTCTTGCCGCCTGACTTAACCTTATCAATTTTTCCTCTGCCATACTCAAATATCCCTGTTTTTTAACGACTTTAAAATCAATTTTGGTCACACTGCCTAATTTAACCTGATCATAACATCAAATCACTTTATGGTCACCATTTCATTCTTACTCAAACTCTCTTCGCAGTACAGAAAATACATTCTCTATTGTCTCTTCCTCTAAATCTGTACGTCTTACCAATTCTTCATTCGATAATGCCAATACACTCTTCGCGGTATCTAAACCGATGCGCTTCAACTCGGTAATAACCCATGCTTCAATCTCATCAGAGAATTCGCTCAAGTCAACATCTTCTTCTTCCTGACCTTCTGCCAATTCGCGGAACACATCAATTTCAAAGTCAACCAAACGACTTGCAAGTTTGATGTTCAATCCACCTTTTCCGATGGCCAATGAAACCTGATCAGGCTTAAGGTAAACCGCCACACGACCTGTCTCTTTATTCACTTTTATCGATACTACTTTCGCAGGACTTAATGCCCGTTGGATAAACAACTCAAGGTTGTCGGTGTAGTTAATAACATCAATATTTTCATTTTGCAATTCACGAACGATAGCATGAATACGTGATCCCTTCATACCAACACAAGCTCCCACCGGATCAATACGATCATCGTACGATTCTACTGCAACTTTTGCTCGCTCGCCTGGCTCACGAACTATTTTCTTAATGGTGATTAATCCATCATCTACTTCTGGTACTTCTTGTTCGAAAAGACGCTCCATAAAAACAGGTGATGTGCGGGACAAAATGATTTTTGGATTACCATTTACCATTTCAACCTTATGTACTACTGCGCGTACATTTTCACCCTTACGGTAACGGTCTTTCTGAATTTGTTCGCTTCGAGGAATGGCGATTTCATTTCCCTCCGCATCCGTAAGTAATACTTCGCGACTCAATACCTGATACACTTCACCGGCAATGATTTCGCCTACGAGGTCTTTATACTTCTGATAGATCAGATCTTTTTCAAGATCTTTGACTTTTTGTATCAAGGTTTGACGAGCAGTTGTTACCGCTCTGCGTCCGAAGTCTTCAATGTAAATCTGTTCGGATACTTCTTCTCCCACTTCAAAATCCGGCTCAATTTTTTTCGCATCCGTAAGTGTTATCTTGTCGAAGTCCCATATGTCTTCTGAGTCATCGTCAACAATTTCACGGAATCGGTAGATTTCTAAATCTCCTTTATCCGAGTTGATAATGATGTCGAACTTCTCATCCGAACCAAACCTCTTTTTTATCATGTTGCGAAATACATCTTCCAGGATCCTAATCATGGTAGGACGATCGATGTTTTTTTGCTTCGCGAATTCAGCAAACGACTGAATTAATTCATGTGCATCCATGGTAATTTTTATTTGAAACTTACTAACACAAAAGTTTTTTCGATTTCCGAAAACTGTATTTCAACAGTTTGTATTTCCTTCTTTTTCCCTTTGCCAATTTCCTGGTCTAGTGTAATGCTTCCTTCGGTTACCTTTGTCAGCTTACCTTCAACCTGCTTGTCCTGAAGTTTTACCTTCACATTTCGTCCAATATTTTTTTTGTATTGGCGCTTTAGCTTCAGTGGATGGTCAAGTCCGGGTGTAGAAACTTCAAGCAGATAGTTTTCGCCTGCTAATCCTTTTTCCTCAAACACACCTGACAATTCCCTACTAAGTTTCGCGCAATCGTCAATAGTAATACTATTGTCACCATCGAGAATCACCATAATTCTTCGTGGGATTTTAGTAAGCGAGGCAATCACATCCACTATAAAGTGGCTTGGGTCAGCAAGCTTGCTTTCCGCAATTTTCCGTATCTCCTCAGCTATTTCCATCCAAAAAACCCTAAAAACAAAGAGGGGACTTATTCGTCCCCTCGAAGAATCTTCCACAAAAGTGAGGCAAAAATAGAATTTTTTTAGTCGAACGCAAAATTTGACTCAGAACTGCAAATGATTTCTAATTCTTTCGTCCGATTCTTTACCGACCTATTATCCTAATTCCTTAAAATCATTTTAATGAACTCGAAATGATGAATACCTCAAAATATAACAGGTAATCAATTAAATGTACTCAGGCAAATTTTTAAGGTAATGCCCATAGCCACTTTTTTCCAATGGTTTTGCAAGCTGAATAAGCTGATCCTTTTTTATAAAACCCATTCGAAACGCGACTTCTTCAATGCATCCAACTTTGAGACCCTGACGTTGCTCAATTACCTGAACAAAATTTGAGGCTTGCATAAGCGAGTCAAATGTCCCTGTATCGAGCCATGCGGTTCCGCGGCTCATAGGAGCTACCTTTAATTTCCCGCGTCTTAAGTATTCAGTATTTACATCGGTTATTTCAAGCTCACCGCGCACACTTGGTTTCAATGCTTTTGCGATGGCGACCACCTCATTGTCGTAAAAATATAAGCCGGGTACAGCATAGTTTGATTTTGGTTTGACTGGTTTTTCTTCAATAGAGATTGCCTTTTTATTGGCATCAAATTCCACCACACCATAACGCTCAGGATCGGTCACATGGTACGCAAATACCACACCTCCATCAGGATCTGAATTGGACTGAAGCAACTTCTGCATTCCTGACCCGTAAAAAATATTATCACCCAAAACCAATGCTACTTTGTCGCTTCCAATAAATTTTTCTCCAATCACAAAAGCTTGCGCTAATCCGTCAGGACTTGGTTGAATTTCATAGGTAAATGAACAGCCCAGCGATTTTCCATCGCCTAATAATTTCTTAAACGAAGGCATATCATGAGGCGTGGAAATGATGAGTATTTCATTGATGCCTGCCATCATTAGTACTGATAAGGGATAATAGATCATCGGTTTGTCATACACAGGCATGAGTTGCTTACTCACTGCGATGGTTAACGGATGTAATCGCGTGCCGGATCCGCCTGCGAGAATAATACCTTTCATGTGTATGATGTTTTGTGTTCTGGTGATGCAAAGGTAGTACGAAGTTTCTTACTTGAACACTTCCCTGCTGAACCCTAAACACTTAGTGGTACATGGTCTCGTAATACTTCAGGTATTCTCCTGAAGTAACGTGCTTTAACCATGTGGGATTGGCAAGGTACCAATCAACCGTTTTTTCCAATCCCTCTTCAAAACTCACTGAAGGATGCCATCCGGTTTCGCTAATAAGTTTTGCGGGGTCGATGGCATAACGCAAATCATGACCTGGTCTGTCTTTTACAAATGTTATTAGGTTGGCCGAAGTACCATCTTCTCGTCCTAATTTTTGATCCATAATGTAACAGAGGAATTTCACTAAATCTATATTAGTCCACTCATTGTTACCTCCAATGTTGTATACCTCGCCCGCTTTCCCTTTGTGAAAGATGGCATCGATAGCAAGGGCATGATCCTCAACAAATAACCAGTCCCGAATATTCTCTCCCTTTCCGTATACCGGAAGTGGCTTTTGGTGGATAATATTATTGATCATCAGCGGAATTAATTTTTCCGGAAAATGATATGGACCATAGTTATTAGAGCATCGGCTTATGGCCGTAGGTAAACCATAGCTATTATGAAATGCTGTCACAAAATGATCACTGCTAGCCTTTGAGGCAGAGTATGGAGATTGCGGATCGACCTGAGATTCTTCTGTAAAATAAGCACCATGATCTACTGATCCATAAACTTCATCTGTAGAGATGTGATAGAAAAATTTATGTGTAAAATCTCCATTCCAAAAAGTACGGGCAGCGCTCAGCAAATTAATAGTGCCAATAATATTGGTCATTGCGAACTCGGTGGGGTTATGGAGCGAGCGATCTACATGTGATTCGGCCGCAAGATGAATTACGCCATCTACATCATAACTTTTAAAAATCCGATTTAAGAATTCAACATCGAGAATATCACCTCTTTCAAAATGATAATTTTTGCTTTTCTCAATGTCTTTTAAATTCTCAAGATTCCCAGCGTATGTGAGCTTATCTACATTAATAATTTCGTACTCAGGATACTTCGTAACAAACAGACGCACAACATGTGACCCGATGAATCCCGCCCCACCTGTAATAATAATTTTTCTGCTTGCCATGAAAATACTTATCGAATATAACTATCAAAATTCTTATGATCTCTTTGAAACAGAACCTCCTTAGGTAGTGATTTAAAATAGTCGTAAGTAATTTTTAATCCTTCTGATCTTGATATTTTTGGTTCCCAGCCTAATATTTCCTTTGCCTTTGAAATGTCGGGTTTACGTTGCTTTGGATCATCTTGTGGAAGCGGTTTACAAACTACCTTTTGCGTTGTTCCTGTCAGCTTAACAATCTCTTGTGCAAAGTCAAGAATGGAAATTTCATCTGGATTCCCAATGTTCACCGGAAGATGATAATTCGACATTAATAATTTATAAATACCATCTACCTCATCATCTACGTAGCAGAAAGAACGCGTTTGAGAGCCGTCACCAAAAATAGTAAGATCTTCACCACGCAATGCCTGTCCAATAAAGGCAGGTAATACACGACCATCATTTAGTCGCATTCGTGGGCCATAGGTATTGAAGATTCGTATGATTCTTGTTTCTACATTGTGATACGTATGGTAGGCCATTGTAATTGCCTCCTGAAAGCGCTTGGCTTCATCATACACACCGCGTGGACCAATTGGATTAACATTGCCATAATATTCTTCAACCTGTGGATGTACTAGCGGATCACCATACACTTCAGATGTTGAAGCAACAAGTATTCTTGCTTTTTTTGCGCGGGCAAGACCTAAAAGATTGTGAGTCCCTAAGGATGAAACCTTAAGTGTCTGAATAGGTATTTTAAGATAATCTATTGGACTGGCGGGTGAGGCAAAGTGAAGGATATAGTGAAGTTCGCCTGGCACATGCACAAAAGTCGAAACGTCATGGTTATAAAACTCAAACGATTCGTCTTTAAAAAGATGCTCAATGTTTCGAAGATCCCCGGTGATCAGATTGTCCATTGCGATAACATGAAAACCTTCTTTCAAAAAACGATCGCACAAATGCGAACCAAGAAAGCCAGCACCACCTGTTATTAAAACACGTTGTTTAACCACGGACCGCCTCCCTTCCAATACTGAAATAAGAATACCCAAGCTCTTTCATGGCTCCAAGGTCGTACAAATTTCTGCCATCAAAAATTACCTTCCCTTTTACGATAGACGATAGTCTTTCAAAATCGGGTGTACGAAACTCCGGCCATTCAGTGGCTATAAAAATTGCATCGGCATTTTCTGCCGATTCGTATGGTGTATCGCAATATTGAATTTTATCTCCCAACAACATCTTAACATTCTCAGCTCCTTCAGGATCGTGAGCTTTGATAATAACACCTTCAGCCAATAACTCTTCAATATTATAAAGCGATGGTGCCTCACGAATATCGTCAGTATGTGGTTTAAACGACAACCCCCACATGGCAATCGTCTTGCCCTTTAGATTACCGTTAAAATATTTTTTGATATGTGGAATTAGTCGCGTCTTCTGTAGGGCGTTAACATCCATTACTGCCTTCAGGATTTTGAAATCATACTTTGCATCATCAGAAGATTTAGCAAGTGCCTGCACATCTTTAGGGAAACAACTTCCTCCATATCCAATACCGGGAAAAAGAAAACGCTTACCAATCCTGCTGTCGGTTCCTATTCCTTTGCGTACTGAGTCAACATCCGCACCAACCATTTCGCAGAGGTTAGCAATCTCATTCATAAACGAAATTTTAGTTGCCAAAAAGGCATTGGCTGCATATTTGGTTAATTCTGCCGAGCGCTCATCCATAAAAACCAATGGATTACCCTGACGAACAAAGGGAGCATATAGTGCCTCCATTACCTTGCGAGCTTGCGGTGAGCTTGTTCCGATAACCACACGTTCAGGTTTCATAAAATCTTCCACGGCAACGCCTTCACGCAAGAATTCAGGATTTGATACAACATCAAAAATAACCTTAGCATGTGCTGCTATCCGATCTCTTACTTTATCAGCTGTACCTACCGGTACGGTACTTTTATCCACTACCACTGTGTAGTCTTTAAGCAGAGGCCCTAGGTCTTCAGATACTTTAAGAATGTATTTTAAATCAGCTGAACCATCTTCACCAGGAGGGGTTGGTAAAGCAAGAAAGATAATTTTTGCATCACGAATTCCTTCTTCAAGATTTGTTGTGAAGAAAAGTCTTTCCTGTTTCACATTTCTTTCAAACAACTGCTCAAGACCTGGTTCATAAATTGTGATTTTTCCAGATTGGAGTTTCTTTACTTTTTCCTTATCAATGTCAATGCAGGTTACGGTATTACCTGTCTCTGCGAAACAAGTTCCGGTTACAAGTCCAACATAGCCAGTGCCAACTACAGCAATTTTCATATTTATGGGTTTTTAGAAGTTGCGAAAATAATGTTTTTCATCTCACCCAATCATTAAAAACTCAATTTCAATGGTAAATACTTATGCAAACCATTACTGAAATTTAACAAACTAACATTCGTTAATAATTCATGTAAATGCTTTAATATTGCAGTCCAAAATCCAATTTCAATGAACTTAACACACGAGAAAGTTAGTTTAGCCACATCCGAAGAGACCGAAAACCAAAAAATGATAGCCAGAATGGTGCGTGATTTTGGTGTTAAAGAAATTGTGCCCAACATAATGCAATGGGATGAAGCTCAGGAATTTCCAATTCCGCTTTTTAAAAAAATGGGCGTATTAGGTTTAATGGGAATACTGGTGCCTCACGAATATGGCGGTGCTGGCTTTGGGTATTTAGAATACATTACAGCGCTTGTAGGGGTATCTAAACTGGATGGTTCAATTGGTTTATCAATGGCTGCGCATAACTCACTGTGCACAAACCATATTCTCCAATTTGGTTCTGAGGATCAAAAGAAAAAATACTTACCTAGGTTAGCAACAGCAGAATGGATTGGTGCATGGGGACTTACGGAGCCAAATACAGGTTCTGATTCAGGAAACATGAAAACTGTGGCAAGAAAGGAGGGCGACCATTATGTATTAAACGGATCCAAAAATTTCATAACTCATGGACGTTCAGGGGATGTAGCGGTTGTGATTGTCAGAACTGGAGAAGTTGGTGATTCTCATGGTATGTCTGCATTCATAATTGAAAAAGGAACTCCCGGTTTTTCTTCGGGAAAAAAAGAAAACAAATTAGGCATGCGCGCTTCCGAAACTGCTGAACTCATTTTTTCAGATTGTCGCGTACATCAGTCTCAACTTTTAGGAAAAGAAGGCGAAGGATTTATTCAATCTATGAAAGTGTTGGATGGAGGAAGAATCTCGATTGCTGCCTTGAGTTTAGGTATTGCAACGGGCGCCTACGAGGCTGCCTTGAAGTATTCTAAAGAAAGGCAGCAATTCAATCAGCCCATTTCTAAATTCCAGGGTATTGCTTTCAAACTAGCAGATATGGCCACTAAAATTGAGGCCGCGAGCCTGCTTACCTATCGCGCTGGCGAACTAAAGAATAATGGTCAGGAAGTGACAAAAGCATCTGCAATGGCGAAGCTTTACGCTTCTGAAATTGCTGTGGAAGCTGCCAACGAAGCCGTTCAGATTTTTGGAGGATATGGGTACACAAAAGACTTCCCGGTAGAGAAGTTCTATCGTGACGCCAAGCTTTGCACCATTGGCGAAGGCACCTCTGAAATTCAAAAGCTTGTTATCGCCCGGTCTATTTTAAAGTAATGTTGGAATATTGGTTGATCTTGCCCTATATTTGCGACCCTAATTAAGAACTATGTTAATTATCAACGTAAAAGAGAACGAATCTATCGATAAGGCCCTAAAACGCTTTAAGAAGAAATTTGAAAAAACCGGTGTTTTAAAGCAATTACGTGCTCGTACATCGTTTACCAAGCCTTCTATTCGCAGAAGACAAGAGATTATTCATGCCACATACATTGGCCAGAAGAACTTAAGCGAAGCGAATCCTAAGTAAATTCTATTGAGACACCCGAAAGGGTTGTTCACAAAATATCCTCATTCTATCAACATATCCTCTTTTGATTTAATCAAAAGAGGATAATTTTTTTATATTGCTCCTACTGTTGAATTGGTGTAGAAGTAATGATAAAATCCTTTCTGAATTACCTTCAGTTTGAAAAACGTTTAAGCCCAAACACGCTTGAGGCTTACCAAAACGACCTCTGTCAATTTTCTGATTTCCTTCAAAAAACTTTTCCCGATGAATCAATCGAGAAGGCATCCTACAGTATTATTCGCGCATGGATTGTTGATCTTGTAGATCATGAGGTTGACCCTCGTTCGATTAATCGTAAGATGGCGTGTTTGCGATCTTTCTTTAAATTTCACATGAAGAAAGAAATTATCAGTGTCAATCCAATGCTGAAGATCGTTGCATTAAAGTCGAAGAAGAAGTTGCCCGCCTTCGTTAAAGAAGGTGATATTGTAAACATGCTCGATAAAGTGATTTTTGAAGACACATTAGAGGGATGGAGAGACAAACTTATTCTTGAAGTTTTTTATGCGACTGGTATTCGTCTCTCCGAACTTATTCATCTTAAAGAGAATCAAATTGACCTTCAAAACAGAACAATAAAAGTATTAGGCAAAAGAAATAAGGAAAGAGTTATCCCTTTTGCCCTGAGCATCGTTCCATTAATAGAAAGCTATCGTACTATTCGAGATAAAGAAACAGTGAAGCTAAACCACGGATTTTTATTTGTTACAAACAACGGCAAACCTTGTTACCCCATGATGGTCTATCGGATTGTAAACAAGTACATAAGTCAAAATACAACTTCCGAAAAAACAAGTCCCCACGTATTGCGTCATACCTATGCCACTCACTTGCTTAATAAAGGTGCTGAAATTAACGCGGTTAAAGATTTGCTTGGTCACAGTAGCTTAGCAGCTACTCAGGTGTACACACATAATTCAATGGAGAAATTAAAAAAAGTTTTTGATCAGGCTCACCCTAAGGCCTAATTCATCTGACACTTAACGAAATGCTATGAAGAAATAATTACTTTTTTATTTGCTGAATTGTGAAATCACAATCCAGATCGATTCAATGTTCAACTTTTAAATTTTAAGCTTATGAAGTTACAAGTTCATTCCATCCACTTTAATGCAGATCAAAAATTGATTGATTTCATCCAAAAGAAACTCGATAAACTGGAAACATTTTACGACCGGTTAGTTGATGGAGAGGTTTTCCTCAGGCTCAACAACGAGGGGATAGAAAATAAAACGGTGGAAATAAAATTGCGTGTTCCCGGAAATCAACTGTTTGCAACAGAAAAAGCCAAGTCGTTTGAAGAAGCCACTGATTTGGCTGCAGACGCGCTTCGCATGCAACTAACGAAACATAAAGCGAAACTCGTAGAGGTGCGTGTTTAACCTGAATAAAAAAAGGGCTCTTTCAGAGCCCTTTTTTTATTACTTTATTTTGAAAACTTTTTTAACCTGGTCTACATAGTTCAGCTTTTCCCAAGGAAATAACTCAACCTTCACTTTCTTCTCCGTTTTCTTTCCTTTATTAAATGTCTTCTCGACAATCTTAGGCTCACGACCCATGTGTCCATAAGCAGCCGTTTCCGAATAAATAGGAGTTCTTAAATTGAAACGCTCTTCGATAAAGTACGGACGCATGTCAAAGATCTTAGCAATTCGCTTTGCTATCTCACCATCGCTGACATCTACCTTTGCTGTGCCATATGTGTTTACATATAAGCCTACAGGCTGAGCCACACCAATGGCATAAGCAACTTGTACAAGCACTTCATCGCACACACCCGCAGCTACTAAATTTTTTGCAACGTGACGAGTTGCATACGCTGCAGAACGATCTACTTTAGATGGATCCTTACCAGAGAATGCTCCTCCACCGTGAGCGCCTTTACCACCATAAGTATCAACAATAATCTTGCGACCTGTTAATCCTGTATCACCGTGCGGGCCGCCTATAACAAATTTTCCGGTTGGGTTAACATGGTATTTAATATCTGATCCGAACAATTTTTGAACACGCTTCGGAAGTTTTTTCTTAATACGAGGGATGACAATGTTTACAACATCATCTTTAATTTTCTTCAACATGATAGCATCCTTTGCAAAATCGTCATGTTGTGTAGAAATAACAATAGTGTCAACACGGCTGGGCTTGTTGTCGTCATTGTATTCAATGGTAACTTGAGATTTCGCATCCGGACGAAGGTACGTCATTACCTTCCTCTCTTTCCTGATGGTCGCCAACTCACGCAACAAAAGGTGAGCAAGTTCCAACGGCAATGGCATATAATTATCTGTTTCGTTAGTTGCGTAACCAAACATCATACCTTGATCGCCTGCGCCCTGATCTTCTTTCTTTTTGCGTTCAACACCTTGATTAATATCAGGTGATTGCTCATGAATAGCTGATAAAATACCGCATGACATTGCTTCAAACATGTATTCGCTCTTGGTGTACCCAATCTTAGCGATTACCTCGCGGGCAATATCCTGAACATCTAAATATGCTTCTGATTTTACCTCACCCGCCAATACCACTTGACCGGTTGTTACCAATGTCTCACATGCAACTTTAGACGTGGGATCATAGGCTAAAAAGTAATCAATGAGCGCATCAGAAATTTGATCGGCTACTTTGTCTGGATGACCTTCAGATACGGACTCAGAGGTAAATAAATATGGCATGCTTTCTTTCTTTGTTTAGTTTAAACTCGAGGGCGCAAATTTAGATTGAATTGTTTAAAACAAAAATGTTTCTCCATCATTCAGGAAGCCAGCAACAAAAAAACAGTCGGAACCTTTTTCCATTCTACCTTACTTTCTTTCCATTTTTTTACGGATTGGGTTTTAATAAACTCGGTTGATCCTGTAATGTCGGAGGCAACACACAATAATGTCTGATCGCCCAGATTGGCTTTCAAGTATGCAAAAATATTATTGTTCCGATAGGGGGTTTCTATAAAAATCTGGGTTTGGTTCTTTAGCCTTGATTCTCTTTCAAATTCCTTTATGACCCTCGCGCTTTCTTTTGCTTCAACAGGTAAATACCCATGAAATGCAAAATGCTGGCCATTCAACCCTGAACTCATAAGTGCCATAAGTATGGACGATGGGCCGACTAAAGGAACCACAATAATTCCATGGTCATGAGCAAACCGTGCAGCCAATGCTCCAGGATCAGCTACGCCCGGGCAACCCGATTCAGAAAGAACACCAAGATTATGCCCATCAAATATTGGTGTAAACAAGTCTTTGAGCTGGTTGGCAGTATTGTCTTTATCTAATACATCAATGTGAAGGCTTTCAATAGAATCATAAATTTTCAGACTGCTCAAATACCTTCTGGCAGTACGCGCATCTTCTACAATGAAATAACGAATGCTCGGCAAAACACGTTTTACTTGCTCAGGTATTACCTGTGTCTGCGTATCCTCTGCAATAATCGTTGGAATGAGGTATAAAGTGCCGTTACTCATTGATTAAAAAGTATGTTTGACTGGTGGAAATCTCGTTAGAATTTTTTTGTGATGAAAATTAATCCATGCCGATAACGAATGATCATATTCATTGTAAAAAAATTAGCTCAAAAAAAACAGGAATAGCGACCAACTATCGTTTAAGAAAGGTATCATTTAGCTTATTTACGCATTATTTACGAATTTCAAGGTTTTAGATTTTGTGAAACACGCTACATCCACTTTATTAATTGCTTTTCTCTTTGCGTCTACAATTCTTGTAGCGCAAAAGAAACAGGATACTACTCCCAAACTTAGTTTTCCGGACAGCATTCGTCTTATTTTGGAAAACACACGAAACGTTGATGCCGGTGTTATTGGATCAACGTTTGCAACATCATGGACTAATTCGGGTATTGGTATAAATAACCAGATAACCATTCAGAAACAGACGCAGTTAATGCGTAAAAAGAAGTATGCTATTAAGCCCTATCTTGTAAATTACTTTGGTGCCATTGCTAATGCAGTAACCATTGAAAAAGCGGATGATGCTACCGTAACTGCTTTCCTTCGGGTTGCCGGCAAGGTGATTGAAAACGAAACCAGCACCAAAGCCAATGCATTTTTCTCTAATTGTCGCACTTTCTTTGAGCATCATGCTTTGCATTATGAAAAAACATTTCGACTCTATTCATCAGAAGATGAATACACCTTCGATTATATTGAGCCACCTGCTGCTTTTGATTATAACGACACCACAACACAAATTACTGAAGCGGTTGTTGAAGAAGATGACAACTGGGATGATGAGCCAACAGTTGATTCCATTTTTGTAGATGCCCCGCTTTGGGCCAATCCACCTCCACAACCAATATTAGAAGGTCCGGTTATTCGCTTCAGCCGTGTCAGTCTAACATTTGTTACTCGCTATGATTCTGTTACACTAAAGAATTCGAAAGGCAGTATGTCTTTGCGTGATGATACCTTTGTTGGTGAGGAGGGCAAATTTGACTGGACATCTGCTGGCCTTAGTGCTGATAGTGTTTACTGTACCTTCACACAATATAATTTCAACGCAAAAAAACCTGAATTAAAATCAGATTTAGTAAAACTGAATTATGTTGGCAAAACACCTGGTTTTATTCCTGGAACATTCGAATTTAAATCACAGGCAAGAAAGGATTCTATTCCCTCTACCTATCCACGTTTCAAATCATTCCAAAGTAGTTTGCGCATTCAAGGTATTGGAGATGAAAATATTTCTTTTCAGGGCGGATTTTCTTTAACAGGAAACAAAACTTCTAGTGCTAATGTGTCAGGCGACTTCTCCAAGCTCGAGGTTTCACGTGAAGGTGAGAAAAAATTTACAGCCCGTTCTGCTGATTTTCTGTTCACCGATTCAACCATAGCAGCAAATAATGCAATGCTTAGCATTGTTCAACGAAACGATTCTATTTCTCATCCCGCAGTTCGATTAAAATATTTTTATGGCGCTGATAGTACCCAGCGACTCTATGTTCAAAAAGATAAGGGAGCATTAAAGCACACACCTTATTCTGCAACTTTCTTCAATGTTGATTTTGCTACGGATATTATTAAATGGGATTTGTTTTCAGACAGTATGGATATTCTCACGGATGGAAATAGAAATACCGTTCCGTTGATTATCGAGTCAGTGGATTTTTATGATCCCGAAGATTTTCGTTTACTAAAAGGTCAGGGTTTTAGTTTTCATCCGCTTGCCCTTGTAGCAAAGTATTGCATTACAAATAACACGCGCGAATTATATTCGGGCGACTTAACTCAATTTTCTGGTAAGGATTATCGGGAAATAAAATCAGCCATACAATTTCTCAGTGAGAAAGGTATGATTACCTATAATCCTAAAACTGATATCATTCATGTAAAAGAAAAAGCCATCACTGTTTACAAGGCAAGTTTAGGCCAAATGGATTATGACAATCTTAAAATACATTCTGTAATTGATAGCTCTGCCAATGCTACCTTAAATTTGAAGAAGGGATACATTACCGTGCGAGGTGTTGACGAATTTAAAGTAAGCGATTCCTTGAATGTAAGAATTCAACCCGATAGCAGTATTATCACCATTTTGCAAAACCGCGATATCAAGTTTGACGGTACCATCAATGCGGGGAACTTCGAGATTAGCGGAAAAGGATTTACATTAAAATACGATAGTTTTTTTATTGCGCTAACGCATATCGATTCCATTAATTTTTATGTGACTGAGAAAAATTCGAAGGGGCAAAATATAAGACGCAAGGTAAATAACTCAATGGTCGGAGCAGACTCTACTGCTGCTGCGGCTGGCGATTTGGGGGATGTTTCAAAATCATCGGGAACACTTTTTATTAGTCGAGCCAATAATAAATCAGGGAAAAACAAAATTCCCAACTATCCCCGACTTGATGCGACAACAGGGGGCGCGATCTACTTTGATCGTGAAGAAGTTTTGAGTGGTGCGTATGATCGTTCCATGTTTTTTGTTGTTCCTCCATTTAAACTCGACAGTTTAAATGATGCCGATCCTGCTTCAATAAATTTCGAAGGTATGTTTGTGTCGAGTGGTATGTTTCCAAACTTTAAAGAGAAGCTACACACCATGCCAGACAAATCGCTTGGCTTTGATCACATCATTCCGAAGAGCGGATATCAAATGTATAAGAGTGATGCCAACATGAAAGGTGAGCTCACTATGAATAACCGTGGGTTGCGAGGCAGAGGGAAAGTAGATTACTTAGCTACAACGGTAAGTTCTTCTGATTTTATTTTTTATCCTGATTCAGTATTAGCAAAAGGATCAAATGCTAAAATTTCGCCTAAGAAGTTTGGCGCTGTTGCATTTCCGGAAGCTTCACTTTCCGATTTTGAAATGAAATGGTATCCGAAAAAAGATCAGATGAAGCTAAAAAATCTGAAAGCACCATTTCACTTCTACGACTCAACGGCCCAAATGCAAGGTACCGTTACCATTTCAAAGGAAGGTGTTGCCGGTGCAGGAAAATTAGAAACACGCGGAACGGAATTGATTTCGCGCAACATGAATTTTACTGAAAAAGAATTTGGCGCACGTCATGCCCGATTCAAAGTAAAATCACCCGACCCTACAAAACCATTGTTATCAGGTAATGATGTGCGATTGAAATTTAATCTCGAGCAAAACTATGCTGACATTAGTCCGGAAATTGAAGGTGCTGCAGCTATTGATTTTCCTTTCGCACAATTCAAAACATCAATCCCAAAAATGCGATGGGATTTGAACGCTCAGAAAATTACGATGAGCAAAGATCCCGATGTGCCCATTGAAAGTTCTTATTTCTACACTACCCGAAAAGATTTGGACTCCCTTCACTTTAATGCTGAAAGTGCTGTGTATGATTTAAAGACTCAACAATTGAAAGTAAGCGGCATACCTTACATCATTGTTGCTGATGCCAAGATAACACCCCAAAATAATGAGGTGTTGATTTTGGAGAATGCAAAAATCGGAACGCTTACGAACACCACCATTGTGTTGGATACTTTAAATGGGTATCACAGACTAACAGAAGGTGTTGTTGATATTATTTCCCGAAAAGAATTTTCAGGATATGCTACCTATCAATATGTAAATCTTCTAAGCGATACATTCGCAATTAAAATGACCGATTTCCATTTAGAACCCATTACCGATGTAGAGAAAACCAAACGATCTTCAAAACGAAACACATCGCAGGCCACCATGCAAACGGTAGGTACCGGGGCGGTAATTGATAAAGCCAATCTGGTGTTGGGTGCAGGTATGTATTATAAAGGTGACATGACTATGTATGCCACACGCCCTGCACTACAGCTAAAAGGATATGTTAAACTTGATATCAAAAAAATAAAAAATTATAACACCTGGATTCGATATGAGCAGAGTGGAGATGAAACAGAAGTGTTAATTGATTTTGATAATGCCGTTACGGAAGAAGGGAAAAGAGTGAACGGTGGACTTCATGTTGGGTCAAACGATAATGACCTGTACATTACTTTCCTGAACGAAAAGAAAAATGAAGACGATGAAGATTTCTATCAACCGAGCGGAACTTTATACTATGACACTGCTTCAAGCGAATTTAAAATTGAAGACCGTGAAAAAGCGCTAGGTAATAAACTCTCCGGAAAAGTATTTGCGTATAAAGATGAAACGATGCAAGTGCGCTTCGAAGGACCTATCAATCTTTTCAAAGGCAGCAAAGATTTTAATGTTACTGCATCCGCCATCGGACAAGGTAATATGGAGACCAATGAGATTAAAATGAATTCCTTCGTGATGATTGACACCAGTGTTCCATTCACCGCTTTTGATTTAATGGCAAAACAAATTGCAGATGTCATTAAAAATGAAGGTGCTGAAGAAGGACTTGGTGATCAAACCGAGTTGCTTTATAAAATTGCTGACATTGTTGGTGAACGAACGGTAAAGGATTATGAACAGAAAAGTTTGCTGGGTTATGTTTCCCTGGGCACAATTCCTCAACTGGCAAAACCACTTGTATTCTCAAATGTAAATTTGAAATGGTCGCCTAAGCAAAAAGCTTTTTACAGTGAAGGAACATTAGGAATGTCGAACATTGGACGAACTGATATTAATGGTGCCTTCGAAGGCTTTATGGAAGTACGGAAAACCGAAGATGGTGCACCTGTTCTTCACATTTTTGTAAAAGCATCGCCTGAGGCATGGTACTATTTTGGATTTGAAGACAACAGACTTTTAATTCAATCATCCAATTCAGAATTCAACAGTGTAATCTCAAAGAAAACCAATGCAGGTAAAGCCAAGATTGGTGAAGTTGCCTTTCTTCCTGGAAGTGACGATGAAACACTAGCCTTTATCAATCGCTTTCGCAAAACATATTATGGCATTGATGTTCCATACGATTTAAACGAAGGTTCTACCGCTGAGAAAAAGAAAACTCCTGAAGAAGAAGAGAAGAAGAAAGAGGATGATGGATTCTGATGGGGAGTCGTTAATGGTTAATCGTGACACAAAATAATTAATGTAACTCATTTGATTCTTGATCTTGATTTGCAACAGAATTACTTGAAACTAGTTAATGTGTTGTCTGCTAAATTCCCTTCTATTATTTTGCACACCTAATCTCATTTACCTATGGTTAAAAATTATATTGATTCAAACAAAGATCGATTTCTCTCCGAGCTTTTTGATTGGCTTCGCATACCTTCTATCAGTGCAGATAGTCGTCATAAGGGTGACGTGCGCAAAGCAGCAGAATACTTAAAAGAAAAATTTACAACAGCCGGAGTTGATTCTGTAGAAATCTGTGAAACAAAAGGACATCCCATTGTCTTTGCCGAAAAAATAATAGACGCTTCATTGCCTACCATTTTAGTATACGGTCATTACGATGTTCAGCCTGCTGATCCATTGAACTTGTGGCACTCACCACCATTCGAACCTGTAGTAAAAGACGATAAGATTTTTGCACGGGGATCTTGTGATGATAAAGGTCAGGTGTATATGCACGTGAAAGCATTTGAAGCGATGATGAAATTAAATCTTCTTCCCTGTAATGTAAAGTTCATGGTAGAGGGAGAAGAAGAAGTTGGTTCTGATAACCTTGGTACTTTTGTAAAAGAAAATAAAGCAAAGCTGAAGGCTGATATTATTCTTATTTCAGACACCTCAATTATTTCATTAGATCATCCTTCTATAACAACCGGCTTGCGTGGTTTGAGTTACATGGAGGTAGAGGTAACAGGACCGAATCGTGATTTGCATTCTGGCGTTTATGGAGGTGCCGTTGCAAACCCGATAAATATTTTGTGCGATATGATTGATTCATTGCACGATGAAAATGGCCGCGTAACCATTCCTGGTTTTTATGATAAGGTAGCTGAACTTACATCAGCACAACGTGAAGCAATCAACAAAGCTCCATTTGATTTGAATCATTACAAAAAGGATTTGGATATTGACGACATCAAAGGAGAGAAAGGTTATACAACTGTTGAACGTACAGGCATCAGACCTACATTAGATGTAAACGGAATTTGGGGAGGTTATACAGGAGAAGGAGCGAAGACCGTTCTGGCTTCGAAAGCTTCTGCAAAAATTTCTATGCGCTTAGTTCCCAATCAAGTTAGTGCAGAGATTACTGCATTGTTCACAAAACATTTTGAATCAATCGCTCCGAAATCTGTTAAAGTAAAGGTAATAGCACATCATGGTGGTGAACCTGCTGTGACACCAACAGATTCTAAAGCATACAAAGCAGCAAGCAGTGCCTTTGAAGAAGTGTGGAGCAAGACGCCCATACCAACGCGCGATGGTGGAAGCATTCCTATTGTAGCATTATTTAAAAAAGAACTTGGGCTTGACACCGTCCTAATGGGCTTCGGTCTTGATAGTGACGCGATTCATTCTCCAAATGAACACTACGGTATTAAGAATTTCTTGCTAGGAATTGAAACAATAGTGGCATTCTATAAACACTTCTCCAAGAAGTGATCTCAATTGAGTTTGTTTCAGAAGGAGTAGTGTTTTTCTAAAACAAACTCAAATTACCTCCCTTTCTAAATTTTGTTAAATCATACGCTGGCATCGTTCTGCCTTGAAAATACTTTTTCTTCGATGCGCGATAAAGTTGATGAATTGAATCAGCAAAATTTCCTTCTCCGTGCATGCGCCTGCCAAACTGTGAATCGTTTACATTACCTCCGTGCATATCACTGATCTGATGCCACACTTTTTCAAATCGATCCGGAAAATTCTTTCGCAACCAATCTTCAAAAATAGTTCCAATTGATCCATTCAATCGCACGATTGTCATCCCAACGTTCTGAGCCCCATGATCGGCTGCAGCCTTTAGTATATTTGGAATTTCATGATGATTCAATCCGGGGATGATGGGTGCATTCATCACGCCAACCGGCACTCCAGCTTTTGCTAATGCCTCTACAGTTTGAAGTCGTTTGATTGCACTTGCTGTCCGTGGTTCCATCTTTCTGCGCAAGTCTTCATCTAAGGTCGTGATTGAAATATAAACGTGAACCAGATTTTCACTGGCAAGATCTTTCAGCAAATCCAAGTCGCGCAGAATCAAACTGTTCTTCGTAATCATTCCGACCGGATGCCGGTATTGTGCAAAGATTTTTAGAAGCGAGCGTGTGATTTCTAATTTTCGTTCAACAGGTTGATAACAATCTGTGTTTCCACTTACGCTAATCGGAACGGGTTGCCAGAGTGGATGAAGAATACATTTCTCTAATAGTGAAGCAGCATTTCGTTTGACAATGATTTTACTTTCAAAATCCAGTCCTGCACTAAAGCCCCAATATTCATGTGTATTTCTTGCATAACAATAAATGCATCCATGTTCACAGCCTTGATATGGATTGAGCGAGTACATCATCCCTAAATCAGGACTCGTTACCTTATTCACTACTTTCTTTGCTTGCTCATAAAAGAGTTGTGTTGATGGGGCAGAAAGTAATGATTCATCAAGCCCTTCAATATGTTCAGCAACATACTGTGCCTTCAGAAATTTGTTCTCTGATTTAATTTGCGCCCCTCTACCTTTAAAATAATCCTGTTCCATGATATTCCTCAAAACTAAAAATTTTAGATTATAAACTAAAATAATTAGTAATTGATCTTTGTGTCTCATGGTGACTTTGTGTCTTTGTGGCAATAGTAGCTGGCCACAAGGTCTTTAAGGCACAAAGGTTCACGAAGATTGATCGCGGTTTGAATTAGTTTTGTGAACTGTCTTAACAGAATACTTTGCTTACCTATTCACCAACACCTATTCAGGAAATTCAACATCCCGCATTAGCGGAAGCAAAATTGCGCTTGCTTATTAAGCGCGAAGATTTGAATCATCCATTCGTTACCGGAAACAAATGGTGGAAGTTGAAATACAATCTTGAGGAAGCAGCACGACTTCAGAAGAAAACCATTCTCACCTTTGGTGGTGCATTCTCTAATCACATTTATGCAACAGCTGCTGCTGCCCATGAATTGCAACTGAATTGCATCGGGATTATCCGTGGAGAGGAAACACTTCCGCTTAATCCAACACTAGTCTTTGCTTCTCAAATGAATATGAAGCTTCACTACGTTAATCGTGAAACCTATCGAACGAAAAATAGTGACGAATTCATTTCACAACTTCAAAATACATTTGGAGATTTTTATATGATCCCGGAAGGAGGAAGCAATGCCCTCGCAGTAAAAGGTATTGCAGAATTCTCAAAACTATTGGGAAATGATTTCGATTACCTCTGCTGCCCCATAGGTACAGGCGGAACATTGGCAGGACTCATTGAAGGATTGCCTGGCCAAAAACAAATTATTGGCTTCTCTTCATTGAAGGGTGGCGATTTTTTGACAGAAGACATTAAAAATTTATTAGTTGATTTCAGAACATCAGCCCTTGAAAGTAAGATGGCTGATAAAAATAATTCAAAAAGTGTTTATGGAAACTGGGAGGTAGAAGCATCCTATCACCACGGAGGGTATGGAAAGGTTACGAAAGACCTACTTCTTTTTCTTCAGGAGATAGAAGAAAAAACATCCATCCGTTTCGATCCGATTTATACTGGTAAAATGCTGTTTGGCATTATCGATCGGGCGAAGAAAGGAATGTTTAACCCAGGCTCAACTATTCTTGCCATCCACACCGGAGGACTGCAAGGATGGGCGGGCATAAATGAGCGCTATGCTAAAAATTTACCTTAGTCTTTCCCTCGTGCTTCTTTGTTCCATTGTCTTTTCACAAGATCTGGTTAACAGCAGACGAAGCAGCTACTACACATTCATTTATAAAATTAACAATGCAGAAGCAGAGCAACTTTATAAAGACTTTAAGCCCACTATAAGCAATAGTCTGCTTCATACATTAGTTGACTTCTTCCCGTCTGATTCGCTTTACGAAAAGAAACTTCATGTCGGTCATTATCTTTTTGTGAAAACAGAAAGCGAGCAGATGAAATGTGAATTGGAATCCGTCAACAATCTTGACCTCCATATTTTAAACAATCATCGCGACATGATCCTTGTTTTTAGCGATTCACTTGGTCGTGAGGTAACAGACGCAGTGGTTTCAATTGGTAAACAAGGTATTGCCTATCGCATAAAAACCAAATCCTATCAACTTACAAAATCAAATCGCAAAGGACTTCTTAAGGTTTCGCATAATGGTCATGATTCCTTTTTTGAAGTGAACAGAAAATACAACAATACATTCTTTCCAAGGGTTGGTCGAAAAATACTAAGTCCGTTTCCGATACACCAACTCATTGTTGCGCCCTTCTATTACATTAAAAATAATACAAGGAGTCTTATTAAATACGGCCACGTAGATCCACCAAATGTTTATTACCGGGTGAAGAGACTCTTTGAACCAAAAGATTTTAATGGATATGTAGCTTTTAATAAACCCATTTATAAACCAGGTGATACCGTAAAGGTGAAGGCCTTCATCACTACGCCAAAGGGCAAGCCGGTTAAAAAAGAAGTTGATATTTTACTAAACAGCTACTCCTACAGCAATACCCGAATTAAGCTTGGAAAAATTTCACCTTCTCATCCGGGATCATATCCTTATGAATTTGTGTTGCATGATAGTTTGAAACTGAAACTAGATCAACAATACTCTGTATTGTTCGATACAAAACGACAGTTGCTTCAATCGGGATCATTTAAATACGAAGCGTATGAATTAAAGCAAAATACATTTTCGCTTCGGGCTGAAACGAAAAGCGAAAAACTATCTCCGATTCTGTATTTAAAAGGTACAGACTCAAACGATCTTCCGTTGTTCGATGTGAATGCTGAAATTATTATTCGTCCAAAATCCATCAATCAGTATTTCCAAAACAAAATCTATGTGAGTGACACCTTGTGGTTTCACAAGGTAAAATTAGAGCCGATAGGTGAAACACGAATTTCTGTTCCTGATTCAATATTTCCCTCCCTTCAATTTTTATACGAGGTGGAAGTGGCTTTTATAAATACAGACAAGGAAAGACATGTGAAAAACATTGAACTGCGCTATAACGATAAACCATTTCCGCTTGAGTTGAAAATTGAGAAAGATAGTATGCGCATTCAGTGGATAAAAGGAATTACTATTAGTGATGACAGTGCGAGCATTCGCGTTTTCAATTCGTTGGGAATATCCTATCAGAAAAACATTTCAGTGCCTTGTCAAGAAGTAATAAATTCTTTCATTGATAAAATTGAAATTCATTTTAATAATGAAAATCGAAGTTTTTCTGTTGGAAATTTTGGAAGTCAGTTGAATGCCATTGCCTTTCGCACAGCCGATTCTCTTTTTATAAGCTTGGAAAATCCACGCAACCTCGATGTCCGGTATTTTCTTTTCAAAAATCAAAAGCTAATACGCAATGGTGAAACAAAACAATTGGATATAAAATTATCTTCCAATCCGAAAGATCATTATGCCCTATCTGTACAATTTATATGGGCAGGTAAAAGTGAAACAGAAGAGTATGACATTCCCTTTAACACAAAACAATTAAATGTTTCGCTTTCGCACGAAAACATGATCTATCCGGGGCAGCAAGCTAACTTCACCATTTCAGTACAAGATGCCTTTGGAAAACCTGTGGAGAATGCTGACCTGACAGCCTATGCCATCACTAAAAAATTCAAGGAAAATAATTCAGACGATGTTCCTGATTTTTATAAAGTACCCAAGGGCAGAAAAATCTTCAATGAATTTAACACTTCAGAACTTCCTGGTGCTACATCTCAATTGCTGGAATGGCAGTATTGGCACAAAACTTTAGGACTTGATAGTTTAGCATATTACCATTTTCTATTTCCTGATAGCGGGCGATTTGAGTTTCGTTTGCCAGCAGAAGATGGAATTGCACAATTCGCTCCGTTTGTGGTTGATCATGGAAAGGTGTTGCCTGTGCATGTAGTCTATGTAGATGATGTGCCTGTGTACGCATCGCATGTTCAAAGTATAGAACCTTATTCATTCAATACCTATCCGGGAAAACATAGAATTGCTCTGCGCATTTTTAATAAACTCATTACCATAACCAACATCGAAATTAGACGCGGTGAAAAACTAATCTTTAGTATTGATGCCAATGCTCTTCCTCATCATTCGTGGATGGTTGATAGACCAGATGAACTGACAATAGAAGAAAAGAAAAATCTAAGTCGTTACTTTCTCTTGGTTGATAGAACTTCTACACAGGGTCTATCTTATTTTAAACAGGGGGATCAATTTCACTTATTGGATAATAACCGTGGAAATTATTATGGCAAGCAAACTCAACTTGTTGGTCCCTTTATTCCGCAAGAAATGAAATTTGTTGTGCGCAATGATTATGATGTCCGTGTCACCTACGAGCCTTTTTATCGCTATGAGTTTAAAGAAGGATTGGTAAAAATGCATGATGCCACCATTCAGAATTATTTCCGATCATGGTTGAGTGAAGAAAAAATTAATCCGCGTTTTAAAGATCAGGTACAAACGCAAAAACGAATTGAACAATACTGGAAGAGTCTGGACGCAACTGAAGAACTTGTTTTTCATAAATATCCTGACTACAGTTATGTTGCTGCGAAAGGTGGTCGATTAAAAATAGACGCTCCTATTTCAACCACAGAAAAATTAAGAGCAACGTTTATCATCAACTTAGATGACCCTGATGATTTCACTATTCTTCCGGGTCAATTTCAATCGAACGTTACTTTACGTCCAGGGCATTATCAAGTTGTTTTTATTTTTAACAATGATCAATATTCACGGGCGGATTCTGTTTTTATTAAACCGTATGGACTGAATTATTACAACCTTCGTGAAAACGGTTTAAACAAACCAGATTCTTTTAGTCGTGAGGTAATGAAGACTGTTAGACAATGGGCAGTAACAACAAATTATGTTGATCAGGTAAGAAGAAAAGAGATGCAAAGCATCAGGGAATTATATTATTCAGAATCAGACATTACCTACTATCCAAACTTTAATCATTCAATATCAGGAGTGGTTCTAGATGAGCAAGGCCTGCCTATACCCGGTGCTAATGTGATGGTGAAAGGGACAACAGTAGGAACTGTAACAAACATTGATGGTTATTACAGTATTCAATGCGCTGAAAATTCAGTGCTCATATTTTCATTCATTGGCTACGCTACCGATCAGGAAGCGGTAAATGGAAGGTCAAGTATCAATTGGCAACTTGCAGCAGATGTTCAACAGTTAAGCGAAGTAATTGTAGTGGGTTACGGAAGTACTAGAAAAATGTCGTTGACAGGTTCGGTCTCTACACTTCAAGGCCGATCTGCTGGTATGCAGATAATGAGAATGAATGGAAGTCCCGGAGCTGCGGATTCAATCAAGATAAAAATCCGTGGAGCCAACTCAATAAAAAGTGATGACATGCCCATTGTTGTTATTGATGGTAAGATCGGTCGTATGGAAGATGTTTCTGAAGATGCCATAACCGGCATTGAAATTTTAAA
The DNA here is from genome assembly GCA_036787535.1 of Chryseolinea sp. Lineage (GTDB taxonomy): Bacteria > Bacteroidota > Bacteroidia > Cytophagales > Cyclobacteriaceae > Chryseolinea. The sequence continues at coordinate 49,151 of DAIQPD010000001.1, read as the reverse complement.
TAGTGATAATGCTGTTGCACTCTATGGTTCTCGTGCGTCATCAGGTGTTATTCTTATTTCCACAAAAAAAGGAATTACTAAATCGCAATTATTGAGCACAAAAATTCCCGGCATGACACCCGCGCTTCCCACGGAAAATACACCAGGTTCTTCATTGCGGAAAAATTTTCGCGACTATGCATTTTGGAAACCGACATTGCGATCAGATGCAGAAGGAAAAGCTTCATTCACTGTAACTTTTCCGGATGATATTACCGGATGGAACGCATATGTATTGGGAATGGCTTCTCACAAACGTACAGGTCAAACCAGCAGCACCATACAATCCTACAAGCCATTGTCAGCACAATTGTCACTGCCGAATTTTTTGATTGTGGGAGATTCATCTTCGTCTATCGGAAAAATAACAAACTATTCTCAAGAGAGTGTAGAGGTTAATCGATCGATCCAAATTCAAAATGAGTTACCAAACACTATATCATTTCAACTTAAAGATTCGCATATTGATTCTGTTATTCTAACTCCAAATTCAATTGACTCAGTTCAGATAAAGTACACCGTTCGGTATAAAAATTATGAAGATGGTGAACTGAGAAAAATCCCGGTGTATCCAATCGGTTCGCAGGAAGCGATAGGTACTTTCGCGGCTCTTCCGCGTGACACTACGTTTACATTACGTTTTGATCCCTCTGCCGGGAAAGTAAAAATTTATGCTCAGGCCGATTTACTAGATGTTCTTCTCGATGAAATAAATTATTTGAAACGATACCCATACGAATGCAACGAACAACTTGCTTCACGTTTGATTGCACTGCTTATCGAAAAACAGATTCAGGAGTTTAGAAAGGAAAAAAATACAGAAGGCAGAGTAATCGAAAAATTAATCAAAAAACTTTCAGCTAATCAAACAAAAAACGGTGGATGGAGTTGGTGGAACAGTGATGAAAATCAAATGAATTTATGGATAAGCCTTCATGTTGTTCGTGCGCTTCATTTAGCAGAAAAAGAAAAACTGATTGTCACGTTCGACAGAGAAGCCTTCATTAATTATTTGGAGACAGAATTAAATTATGCCAATACAGACAACCGTCTTTCAATTCTTCAATACCTGAATGAACATGGGCAACGTATTCCAATATCGAGCCTGACAGACAGCATCACAAATTCCATTCATTTTAGCTTTTACCAAAAGCTGAAGGCTCAAAAACTCCGTCAGATATCAGGGTTATCTGTTGATTGGAAATTCATTGATCACGAACGAAAGGAAACTTTAAAAGGAAATAAGTATTGGGGTGAAGACAAAGCAAACATTTTTAACAATGACATTCTAAATACGCTCACCGTTTACCAGTTGAAGGAAAAAGAAAATCAGGTTGATCCTGACTTGTTGTACATACGAAATTTCTTTCTCGAAAAAAGAAAAGGAAATTGGAGAAACACCGTTGAATCATCTTTGCTTTTAGAAGCGCTTTTGCCTGGCTTGTTAAGAGAGTCGAAAGGTAATAGGCCAACACAGCTCGAAATTTCTGGAGCAATAACAAAGCGTGTTGATAAATTTCCGTACGAAACTACAATTGATGGTGGGTCAATTACATTGTCAAAACAAGGCTCATCTCCTGTTTATTTTACTGCTTATCAGGAAATATGGAATGCCAATCCAAAACCTGTTGAGAAGGATTTTATCATTAAAACTTCTTTCACGGATGCAAAGCGAAAATTAAAAGCAGGCAAACCTGTTACATTAGTGATTGATGTTGATGTAAAGAAAGATGCGGAGTATGTCATGATTGAAGTTCCCATCCCAGCAGGTTGTTCATACGAATCAAAATCACGCGGCTATGGACAAGGTGAAGTGTATAGAGAATACTTCCCAAACAAAACAACAATCTATAGCGAGGCGCTTCGGGCAGGGAAATACACATATACTATAAAACTTATTCCACGATATTCTGGGAAGTACACTTTAAATCCCGCTAAAATTGAATGGATGTATTTTCCTGTAATCTTCGGAAGAAATGAAATCAAGAAGATTACGATTGATTAGATTTTATCGGAACATAAAAACAGCAGCCAGCAAAGTCATTCCGATAATAAACCATCGGAATGTTTTTTCATTTAGTCTCTTTACAATGACAATACCCAGATATGCCCCGATGCCAATGGCAGGGAGTGTTGTAAGATCAAGCAGAAAGGTATCGATGGTTATGGTACGCCAGACAAAAACATGAAATGGAATTTTAAACCAATTGATCACCATAAAGAACCAGGCTGTAGTGCCGATGAAAGAATTTTTTGGCAAGCGCATCGATAGAAAATAAACTGCCATTACAGAACCAGCAAGATTACCTACCATCGATGTAAATCCACCTGCCACTCCGGTTGCTCCGGCAAACCATTTATTATTGGGTACATCTTCTTTGTGCCCTTTCTCTAACCAAAGCATAATGCCGACACTGATGATAATAATAATCACCATGATAATTTTAAAAACATGATCGTCAATCATGCTACCCACCTTAGTTCCTAATATTGTTCCCAGCGCAGCTCCGGGAAATAATTTTTTTAAATGTTCCCACGAAGCATGGCGATGATAATACCAAACACCAAACAGATCGGCCATGCAAAGAATAGGCAATAAAATTCCACTGGATGATTGTCCTCCGAAAACCAAAGCAAGAAGTGGCACAGCCAAGGTACCAGTGCCATGCATTCCGGTTTTAGCCATGCCAATGAACAAGGCTACCAGATAGATGATGAAGAGATCAAAAACTGAAAAGGAAAAAGAGAAGAGCTGAATCACCCGTGTAAATTTCGAGCGAAGCTAACGAATAAGACGGAACGATAAAATCATCTCATCTTGCGAACCACTTTCGGTCCATACCATAAAAACAATCCACTGAGTGCGAGCGTAATTAACCCAACACCAATAATGTTTGTGTATACCAGTTTTACAAAGTCATTGATAATCGATCCATCGTGTATGTGCTCGATCCAATCTGCATGACGTTGCGCAACTGAAAATACTTTTCCTGTTTTACCATCAACTTGTGCTTCCCAATACCCTTCAGCAAACAATACCTTCACAACACCTTTATCGGGTCGAACATCCATGCGATCGATTTCAATAGATCGTTTGGTAACGGAATCGACAGCATGCTTGGCCACGTTTGCAATCGTATCAAAAGATTTCCATTCAGTCAATTGATCTGAGGTACCTGTGTACATTTTTGGTTGAAGGAGTTCTACATTTTTTTTCCACCCCAACAACACACCAGTGGCTGCACTTATTAAAAGAAAAAACGCCAGACATATGCCAATCCATTTATGAATAGACCTAAACTGCCGAAGTTGTTTCACCAATTTTTTCAGTATCATACTTTGTAGCAGAAAGAACACTCTGCATACTTAATACAGAGCGTTCATGTTTTATATTTTCATGTACTAAGAGACAATGTAATAACACATTGTTAGTTCTCTAAAATTTAATGCGAAGTGTTCCAAAAATATTTCTTCCCGGAGCATTAATGCCCGATGCAAACACCCGGTATTGCAAATCCATTATGTTATCAATTCCTGCATGGAGCGTAAACATTTTATTCAGCTCATAAGATGCACGGATGTTGATGGTGTACCAACTTGGCATTCCTTCATCAGTAGCATACTGCAAATTGTCTTCACCACTACCGCTATAATCATCCAAATGTTTCCACGTACTGAAATTGGTAAACAATTCCGATTTGAATTTTGAGTTGTTGTACTGAAATCCTACACGACCAAAAGCAGGAGCAATATGATCAAGAGGAGTATCCGAGCCTTCTTCATTTAGCACCCTTCCATACGTATAGTTGTGTGATGCTGTCAGAGCAAGATTTTTTGTGAAGTCTACTCGCAAACTAATACTGCTTCCATAGATGTAGGCCTTCCCCTTGTTTTGCGCGCTAAGTACCCGACTTAACGTACCGTCATAGTCAATTGAATCTTCTCCATTGAAGGTGGTGGGAAGTACAACAATAGCATCAAAAAATTGTGTCGCATAAAATGTGCCTTCCAATCTTGCGATTGAACCAAAGAATTTAGTAATGCCAATTTCCCCATTGATTGTTTTCTCTGATTTCAAATCAGGGTTGGGCACAACCACATTTCCGGGACTTGAATCAAATACCTTTGCCACATCATCGATATTCGGTGCGCGATAACCGGTACTGACCAGAAAAGAAAACTTCCACGAAGATGGTGTGTAAATGATTCCAAGATTCGCACTGCTCACCAAATAGTTTTGTTTTACTTCATCGAATGGAAAAGGATAAAAAGATTTATCTATAAAAGTGCTGTGCAAGAAGCTGCCACCAATGCGAACACCATCGTTCAGTGTCCATTGATCATTGAACTGAAGAGTATGCGTTCCATAAAGCGACAGCATGTTCATTGTGTTGTCGCCATCAGGGTAACGTGTACTTTGAGGTGTAATGTCACCCGTTAAAACATTGTATCGATGTGCAGTTGATTTTAAAGTGTTGAACTGACTATCAAATCCATATCGAAAACTATTTTTCCCTTTCTTCTTTTGAAAGTCAATAGTGAGTGCCATTACATCTACATTCTCTACGCGTTCATTTCGATTGTTGTTGTTGAATCTTCTGTCGTAACGACTTTCTTCTACGTGTTGATAACTAGCGGTTGTTGTCATGCCATCAGCGAATGAACCGAACTCCTTTATCTTTAATTGATACGATCCGAGCAAACGGGTTTGTGGTCCGTAATACCATTCTCCAAATCGTAATCCACTACCATCAGGATCAGTTAATCGATCATAGCGAGGAATGTTTGTAGAGTTGGAATACTGAAGATTTAACACATGGCTAACACGATCACTGGATTGATACAGAAATTTCTGCATAACATCCCATTGGCGATAGCCACTAAACTTCTGAACAAATGGATCGCTATTTTGAACAAGCATATCTGAAGCATTGTCTTCTGCGTGTACAGCATACTGCGTGCGAACACCAAATTGTTCATCCAATGCAGGATTTGTTTTTTCACCCATGCGTAAATCACCAAAGTCGCTAAAAGTAAATGACGTGAGTGACGCGAACTTCGATCCGCCAATATTAAAATCAACATGACCGGTACTTTCGTTATTCACAGAACCATAGCGGTAAAATGCATTGCCTGTAAATCCCTTTTTTTGTCCTGATTGGGCGAGCTCGGGATTACGAGTATAGAAATGAATAACGCCACCAAGTGCATCGCTACCATACACGGTTGAGGAGGGGCCAAACAAAATCTCAACACGATCCAGAACATTATTGTCCATCGTAATGATGTTTTGTAAATGACCAGCACGATAAATTAAATTATTCATGCGCACACCGTCAATCATCATCAATACACGGCTTGCTTCAAAGCCACGCATCATTGCGCTACCTCCTCCCTGTTGACTTTTTTGCATCGCCACAACACCCGAGTTAGAAATTAAATCAGCAGAGTTTTGGGCATTGAAATTTCGAATTGTTGTTGAACTCACCACTTTTATTTGTTGAGCAACGGTTCTGCGTTGTTCAGGAATTTTATTGGCAGAGATAACGAGTTCATCAAGGTAAGATGTTTTTAAAGAATCATTTGAATTGAATTCCGATTCCGGAAATTGTGCCTGAACCGAAAAACAAAGCAGAACAAATAAAGTTGTATAAACATACTTCATCTTTAAGCTGAGTTAAATATTAAAAAAATAGACCGAATACATTTGTTCTACACAAACAGATATCCCATCACGTTTTTAAATTATGGTTGTACACAAACAATTTTCAGATTGTGAATGAACCTATAATTGATTCGTGCGGAGCCTGGCTCTATAATAAATCATCATCAAAACAAAAAATGCCTTGTGAAGAATTTAAAAAGAGAGGAAGAACAAATAATTAAGTAAACGTTATACTCGTGGTGGTGGCGCGTCAATGAGTAAACAGTAATTGTATAAAACGGTTTTGTAGCAATAATAGTGGGTAATGTTTATGCAACTATTTTCCGGAAGTTTATCCTCAATCAAAACAAAATCAAGCGTAAGTAATTGTATAATTTGATTGGGTACAGGTTTCTTATCATTAGCAGAACGGTGCAGCATCTCTCCAAGAAAGGAAAGTAAATTGTCTTCCGCCTCGTCATGCTTTGCGTAAACCAGAACTTTGCTCCCCTTCCTTTCGATCCAGGCAATGTCATACATTTTGTCATCTACCTTTACTTCGTGATCGTCTACCTTTGCTCTTTCATAATCCGATTCGCTCAAGGTAAGAAGAGTGAGTTCGTGAACAGGTAATGACTTCAGTTGTTCGCGCATCTCCATGCGAATTGAAGAAAGCCTTGCTATAAAATACACGTAACCAGCACCCACCTGCAAGAGGATTAAACTCAACAAGATGATGCTAAATCCTTTTTTCATTCAATGATAAAAATAGCCAAAAGAAAACAAGGTTGCCTAAAATTATGCGAAGGAGAAATTGAGCCTGACAAAATCAGATCAATTGCTAAAAAGATTATTGAGTTCCAGATCAATTCTGTTAACAATCAAGGAGAAGTCCTCCACACGCTCAACAAAATCAAGATTATTCACATCGATGATCAGAATTTTGCCGAGCTTATAACCACCAATCCAATTCTCGTAATGTTCATTCAGATTTTTAAGGTAATCCAATCGAATCGCATATTCGTAATCGCGCCCACGTTTTTCAATTTGCTGAACAAGTTTAGGAATATCGGCTTTTAGGTAAATCAAAATGTCAGGAGGTTTAACAAAGCTGATCATTGAATTAAAAATGTCCAGATAGCTTTGGTAATCGCGTTCACTAATGTGGCCGCTTTTGCGCAAGTTCGCTGCAAAGATGAATGCGTCTTCATAAATAGTCCGATCCTGAATGGTAGTCCGTTCGCTTTCACGGATTTCATTGACCTGCTGAAAACGGCTATTCAAAAAATAAATTTGCAAATGAAATGCCCATCGCGTCATGTCTTCATAAAAATCGCGCAGATAGGGATTTTGATCTACGGATTCAAACAATGCCTGCCACCCATAATGCTTTGATAGTTTTTCAGTTAACGTGGTTTTGCCTGATCCAATGTTCCCGCAAATGGCAATGTGCTTTGGCTTTTGTTGCATGAAGAATGACTATTTCGACAAAGGTAATATTGTTCAAATAGTATTCGGATATCGAATACAGAATTTAGTATTGAGAATTTGTTATGTCTTAAAACGTGAAACGAACTTCTTTGTGTCTCTGAGACTTAGTTGCCTCAAAGATAACTACCTATCAGACCAATTCTTTATTTATGGTTGAACGCACATGCTTTTGAGTTGATCCCTGATCAATAAAGTTCAGCGTTTCATTTATTACTTCCTGCGATTTTAAGTTATGACCTTTCCCTTTTGTAATGATAAGCGTTGAACGTCTCCAGGCCTGATGAATTGCTTTTGAATTTTCAACTGAGGTCTCATCGTCTTCCTCATCATGTATCAACAAACCATTCATGTTGAAATCCTTAGCAAAAGAAGATGCAGAAAAATAGGATGGCGTTTTGCCAACGACCTCTTCAAATCGTTCACTGGTCAGTCGTTCATTTCGTTTGCTAAGACTTAATGTATCAGAATAAAAATTAAAGAATTGCCGCGCCTCCCCAGGAGGAGCCAAGGCAATTAATTTTTCTGGTGTGAGCTGTGGGTTTTCGAAAACACTATAAATGGCAGTAAATGCTCCAAGTGAATGTCCTACAATTGTATTTACTGAACCAATTCGATCAATCAGGGATTTGATAACCTCGCCATAAAGAGGAACTGTTAAAAAATTTCCACTGCTTAAGCCGTGTCCGGGAGCATCCAATGCATAAACGGTGTATTTATTTTTGTCTAACGCTTCAATGTAATTTTTCCACCGATAGGTATGGCTTTGCCAGCCATGAAGAAATAATACTTTTTCAGAACCCGTTCCCCAGGTATAAACCTGTATCGTTTCATTTTTGTGATTAATCGTTGACTTAATTGCCGATTGAAAGAAAGTGTGATGTCGATTCGTAAGCTTCCCCCGAAAGGGTTTACAGAACAATTCAAATCCAATTTTACCCGCCTTGCGAGGTGCAATCACGGCCAGTACGTTTAAATAAAGACCAATCAGTTTTGTTATTATTTTTTTCATAGCGCAATATTTAAGATACCTATCGGTATCTTGGTGGATAAAAAAATTTAAACTTCCATTTCAGTAATCAATGTATTCAAGTGTCCTATTACCTTTCGAATGTCATTATCGTTTCCTTCTAATTTGCTCATCATGATTCCTCCCTCCAGAATAGCGATCATTATGGATGCATAGTAATCTTTGTCTATTTCTGACTTTAATTGTTTGTGATCAATGCCATTCTGAATAATGGCTTTCAGTGATTCGCGTAAAATCTTCAATGTTTTCACAGCTTCTTTTCGCAAAGATGGATGCGCATCGTCTGCTTCAATAGCCGCATTCAGCAGTGGGCAGCCACCTTTCAAAGGAGGGTTAGAAATATAGGATTCAAAAAACCGGAAGATCGTTCTCAGTTTATCACCAGCTGTTTTTTCTTCTTTTATAAAGACACGCAATTTTTCAAAAAGAATGGACGAAAGGTGTGCAAGTGTCTCACGTTCCAATTCATTCTTATTACTGAAATGCCGATAGATAGCACCTTTTGTAAAACCAGTCGCGTCCGTAATGTTGCTAATTGAAGTAGCCTTGTATCCGTTTGTGTTAAACAGTATCCCTGACTTCTTCAATATCTTCTCTCTGGTTGCTTCCGGATTGCGCATTTACAAAGATACCAATTGGTATCTTAATCGCAATAGTCTAACATTGAACTGCTCCAAAAAAATCGTGCTCTGCGTTATCCAAAGCACGATTACGACCTGATGAATTAAATCGATTTGTTCTTTTATTTCTTCGGCATGTACATGTAATCTAACGTAACATTCAGCATTGCCTTAAGGCCCACGATAAATCCACGTTCGTCAATCATAAAATCCGGAGTATGATGGGCCGGTACTTTTGTAGGATCCTGATCGGGTGGCATAGCGCCAACAAAAAAGAAAAGACCGGGTACTTTCTGTTGAAAGAAGGCAAAATCTTCCGCTCCGGTTACAGCATGAATGCGCTCCACGTTTTCCGTGCCCGCAGCTTTTTGTAAACTGGCTACCATTTTTTCTGTTAATGCAATGTCGTTATACGTAACAGGTGTCTTGGTATCGATAACAACTTCAGCTGTTGCGCCTGCACTTTCAGCAATCTTTGTTGCCGTCAATTTTATTTTTTCGTGAATCTTCTTTTGCATCGTTGGATCAAGTGTTCGAATAGTCCCTGCCAGGAGGGCTTCTTCAGGAATAATATTCTCACGAACACCAGCCTGCATTCTTCCCACTGTAATAACGGCAGCTTCATTTGTTAATTCTGTCTGGCGACTCACGATCGTCTGAAGTCCTAAAATAATCTGTGCGCTTACTACAATTGGATCAATACCCATCCATGGTGCTGCTCCATGAGATTGTCTTCCTTTTACTTTAATGGTGAACCAATCGGAAGCAGCCATCATTCCTGCAGGGCGATAACTGATTGTCCCTAACTTTGAAATAGATTGAATATGCATTCCAAAAATCACATCTACTTTTGGATTTTCCAGTACCCCTTCTTTCACCATCAATCCAGCACCACCCTCTTCACCGGCAGGGGGTCCTTCTTCGGCAGGCTGAAAAATAAATTTAACTGTGCCCTTTAACTCACTTTTGTTTTTTGAAAGTATCTCCGCTACCGCCATCAAAATTGCTACGTGCGAATCATGTCCACAAGCATGCATCACGCCTGTCTCTTGTCCATTAAATGTTGTTTTCTCTTTTGATGCAAAAGGTAAGCTGTTGCGTTCCGTCACCGGAAGTGCATCCATGTCAGCGCGCAATGCAATCACGGAGCCGGGCTTGCCTCCTTTTAATAATCCTACTACACCGGTTTTGGCTACACCGGTTTGTACCTCAATGCCCAATGATTTTAAGTGCGCCTCTACGTAGGCTGCTGTTTTTGTTTCACGATTGGAAAGTTCGGGATACTGATGAAAATGCCTGCGCCATTCAATCACTTTGCTTTCCATTTCCTTTGCCTGCAAATCTATCTTCGCTTGCAGCTTCGGGCTCACTTGTGCGCTTGTCGCAAGGACCAGTGCACTAAGAAAAATTGTATAAAATAGCTTCATAGGTTCAGGTAAATTAAATTCAATGTACTGTAGTCGATTCACAATTTATAGCCATTCATGGAAATGACTCCTTTTTTTGAAACCATTTTATAGCCATCAAATTTCTGAACGTCCAGAAATCGCTATCGGATATCATCCCTTGGTGTGCCTATGTTTCAGGTATGAAACATAATTTTGAAAGCATTGCAATAATCTTGATTTTAGCATCTAAAAGATCCGGACAAATTATCTTCTATCCATGACGCAAAAAGTATTAGCCGAATTAACAAATGAAGAATTGTTAGGTGAAGCAAAAAAAACAAAATCCTCTAAAATATTCGATGCCTTAGCTATTGGTCTTTTGGTTGGAATAGCGATCTATAGTTCGATTACAAATGGCATAGGCTTAATTACCTTTCTTCCCTTAGTCTACATCCCTATTGCCGCTAGGAATAATATCAAAAGAAAAGAGTTGGAGAAATTATTAAAAGAAAGAAATTTGGAATAACTGCACACTTTATACACAAGTGTTAAACATAATACCTTACTAATGAGAGATAGTATTTGAAAGAGTAACACAATGGCGATTTACCTTATGAATCTTTATAACCCAGCAACGAAACAACATTGAATCATAATCTGTTACTTTAGCACCCTAAACGAAAATAATTTACATGGCACAAACTAAACTTGGCGAACTTACTGTAAACACAAATGGAAACCTTCCTACTGTAGGTTCATCCGCTCCTGAATTCAAGTTAACCGGAAACGATTTAAAAGATGTAAGCTCAACTGAATTTGCCGGTAAAAATTTAGTATTGAATATTTTTCCAAGCATCGATACGCGGGTATGCGCTATGTCTGTTCGTGAGTTCAATAAACAAGCATCAGGCTTAAGCGATACGGTGGTCCTTTGTATTTCAAAAGATTTACCCTTTGCGTTCAAACGTTTTTGTGGCGCAGAAGGTATTGGTAGTGTGGTAACACTTTCTGATTTCAAGAATAAGGAATTCTCAAAAAACTACGGAGTTGAAATGATAGATGGTGGTATGAACGGACTTTTTGCCCGCGCCATCGTTGTGATTGATAAGCAAGGCACAGTGAAACATACTGAATTGGTTCCAGCTATCAGTCAGGAACCTAATTATGATGCTGCCTTAAAAGCGATATAAAAGAAGCAGAAAAAATTACCAGCCTGATTGTAAAAGTGATCCTATACTTTTGCAATCAGGCTTTTTTGTTGTTAGAATATTGGTTTCGAAACTCTTTTAAAATTAACGGATCAACACTCTAAGTTTTTAAACACTTTCCCGACTAATAGTAAAATCAGCAACCTTGAAGGAAGAATTTATTGCCTGTATTAGTGAACATGAGCGCATCATTTTCAAAGTGTGCAAAATGTACTGCCGATCGCTTGATGATGAGCAAGACTTGTTTCAGGATATTTTGGTTCAGCTCTGGAAATCGTTTCCATCCTTTAAAAAGAATTCAAAGGTTTCTACCTGGATGTATCGCGTTGCATTAAACACAGCCATTACACAATTGCGAACGAATCAAAAGAAACCAATACAACAGGCTATCGACAAGAACGTACTTCAAATACCCAATGCGACAGTCGATCCAAAAGATGAGAATTTTGACAGGATGATGATGGCGATTGAAAAACTTTCACAGGTAGAAAAGGCCATCATGGTTTTATACATGGAAGACCACAGTTATCGCGAGATGGCAGAGGTAATGGGCATCACTGAATCAAATATTGGATTTAAGATCAATCAGATTAAAAGCAAACTGAAAACCACCCTAAATGTTTTGAACTATGGAACTTGACGAATTTAAAACATCATGGAATAAATACTTGGAGGAAGAACGTAACACTAAACCCACTTCTGATCACATAAACACTATTACCATGAAAATATCAACTACACTTGAAACCATTAATGAAAAAACGATCTACTGGTGGAAGTTTGCCAGAAATATTATGATCCTTCTCTTTATCATGCTTGCAGCAAACATTTCCTTCTTTATTCTTTTTCCTGAAAAGTTTCAGAACCTTGAAAATGCGCTTCCTGTTTTTGGTGTCCTTGCCGTTTACGCATTGGGCATTTTATGGGTGTATTATGAAAAGGTAAAAATATTCGACATTGTCGATTCCAAAAACATTCGGTGTGCTCTTGAGAAAGCAATCCGAAGATTTAACCGATGGTATGTTCTCTCAACATTGCTGTATGTTTTTCTGGTACCCATCATGTTCTATGTCGTGATTAACATTGGGGCAGAAGCTTTTCTTCATAGAGCCTTTTCACTCAAAACAGAGATTATAGCTTGCGCAGTCATGACCGTAATTACCTTGGTCGGTAATCATTTCTATTACAAGAAGACCTATTTCAAATGGCTCGCATTGCTGGAGACAAGCTTGAAAGAGTTAGAAGTCTGAGCTTATATGCTGCATCAAATGCTTACGCTAGAAATCGCTCTACAACAAAGCATTTTTGCAGATTGTACCAGAAGAAGATCAGGATCTCAAAGTAATCGCAAAACAAAAGAGACTATCCACCATTTTATCTCTCTAGGGAATTTTGCCATCAGCTAAATAATCCGATCTTCGCATTAATTTTCTATGCGTTTTTTATCACTAGCATTATTCGTCTTCGTCATTTTCCTTTCGGGTTGTAAAAAGGAAAATGAAGTATGCGTTTTTATTCCAGAAACATCTGACGTCAATCTAAAAGTAAACATCGAACAGTTTCAGGATTCTCTTGTGAACATACATTCGCGCGATGAATTGGTGGCCTTTCTAACGCGTCAACCTACTATTCGCGATTATATTTTCAGACGATCAGAATTTCCGGATGATTCGGTTTTTATCAACGAGTTATATAATCGTTTTAACAATCCTCATCTCGATACATTACTTCAGGAAACGAAACAGGTATTTGGTGATCTGTCATCTTTGCAAGCAGAATTTGAAGCGGCTTTTAAAAATATTACCTATTACTATCCCGGATTTTATCCACCTAAAATCCAAACCGTAGTGTCTGGTCTTTTAGGCAACGATATGATGGTGAGCGACTCCCTTATTATCATTAGTCTTGATTTCTACCTTGGCAATAAAGGACGCTACCGACCAAAAGTTTATGATTACCTAATGCGCAAATATGATCCGGACGATATTGTTCCATCGTGTATGCTCATTTATGGTATTCAGGATCGTTTCAATAAGACCGATCCAAATGATAAAACGGTTCTTGCCGATATGGTTGCATACGGCAAGTCATTCTATTTTGCAAAACACATGTTGCCTTGCGTACCCGATAGTGTTTTCATTTGGTACACACCTGAAGATATTACCGGTTCACGGAAAAATGAAGATCTAATCTGGGCGCGTTTTATTGAAGACCAAATTCTGTTCTCTACAAGCCAGGAAATAAAACGAGATTATTTAGGGGAGCGACCATTCACTATTCAGGTAGGAGAAAAATGCCCAGGCCGAATTGGACAATGGGTTGGCTGGCGCATTGTCAGAAGTTATTCTGAAACACATAAGGAAACTCCGCTGCCAAAAATTATGGAATTCAGTAATGCGCAATTACTTTTTAAAGAGTCTGGTTACAGACCTCAAAAGAGATAGTCTCATTTTTTGTTTTGCTCTGGGCAACGACTTCATTTAAAATTTAGAGACTTGCATCTCTATTCTAACTGGATACAGTAACTTACCCGAATGATCCAACTCATCAACGAAGCAGTCGATTTCATTGAGTCGAGAGGAATACACAAACCTGTGGTTGGAGTTATCCTCGGCACTGGTCTTGGCAATTTATTTGTTCAGCAAATTCAAAATCCAATTACCCTTGATTACAATACTATTCCTCATTTCCCAACTTCTACAGTTGAATTTCATAAAGGCAAATTAGTTTATGGAGATGTGCACGGAAAGAAAGTACTCGCCATGCAGGGACGGTTTCATTACTACGAAGGGTATTCCATGCAGCAGATTACCTTACCTGTTCGTGTAATGAAAATGCTGGGCGTAAAGCAATTACTAATTTCGAATGCTGCCGGAAATATGAATTTGAACTGGAAGAAAGGGGAATTAATGTTGCTCGATGATCACATCAACCTACAACCGGATAATCCATTACGCGGACAAAATAATGAGACGCTTGGGCCGCGGTTCCCCGATATGAGTCAGCCCTATAGCAAACAGTTGAATGATTTGCTCATCACAATAGCATCAGAAAAAAAAATAATACTGCATGTCGGTGTGTATGTCGGTGTGATGGGTCCGAATTTAGAAACACGGGCAGAGTATCGTTTCTTAAATCGCATTGGCGCAGATGCTGTGGGTATGAGCACAGTTCCAGAGGTAATTGTGGCGAATCATACAGGACTACCCTGTTGTGCCATCTCAGTATTAACCGATGATTGTGATCCTGATAATTTAAAACCCGCGAACATCACAGAGATTATTGAAGTAGCAGAAAAAGCAGAAGCAAAACTTACCGAACTGTACATTGAATTAATCAGTCGATTATAATCTTCTTTAGCCTTACACATGACCATCAAGAAATATTCTGATTACGAAAAGCTATCGCGCGCTACGGCAGATTTAATTGCAGAATATATTTCAGCAAAGAAAAATTCAATAGTTTGTATTGCGTCAGGGCATACACCGCAAGGTGTGTTTGAATGTTTGGTTAATGATGTGAAATCAAATCAATTGGATATTAGCAAATGCATTTTTGTTAGTCTGGATGAATGGGTAGGTATTGCTGCATCAAAAAAAGGATCGTGTCGTGAAATGATGGATGAAGATTTTTTCAATCCACTTCAAATACCTTCATCACACATTAAATTCTTTGATGGCTTAGCAGACGATCTTGAATCAGAAGTGAAAAACATGAATGACTTTATCAAAGCCCACGGAGGTTTGGATATTATGTTGGTAGGTATCGGCACCAATGGTCACATTGCAATGAATGAGCCAGGCACATCATTTAATATAGACGCTCACATCAGTACACTAGCAGAAGAAACCAAAATCGTAGGGCAAAAATATTTTCCAGGATCAACCATCCTTGACAAAGGTATTACCTTAGGTCTGAACCATTTCCGTGATGCGAAATTACCCATCCTGATGGCGAATGGAGAAAAGAAATCAGCAATAATTCAGCGCACACTTTCATCACCGCCTACTGAAAGTTTACCCTCCAGCATCGTGCATTTGATTCCACACGGATATGTTATGATTGACGATTTAGCAGCAGGTAAGCTCGGAATGTTCTAAATACTGAGTCCTATTTCTTTGAAGGATTACGATGAATGCGATACAGCAACATCATCTGATACACCCATCCGTCATCAAAGTCTCTATTTAATTGTTCTCGATTGTCCCCAACATAGAGAAGAGGTAAGCCAAATGATATTCTATCATTCTCATTATACACACGATAATAACGACCAATTGACCGTCCTACTTTGCTTTGAATGACAAGACTTTTCGTGAGTGTGAATTTTAAATACGCAGACAATTCATTAGTTGACCGGTGAACATAACCATTGTTTCCATCAATGGTGATTTTTGTGAGATGATAGGTCCTTACTTGTCCAAAGAAACTGGCGCCAATAGCAATGTTCTTATGAAAGACATAATTAGCATCAGTCATAATTGGCAAAGTTACGTTAGCCTCAAACTTTTTGTCAGAGCTTATGTAATACAAACCAAGTAGCGGAACAAACCAAGGCCCGAACAATTCGCTGTTGGCATATAGTCCAACTTTATAGCTCATCTGTTCGTTCTTTTTATATTTCAACAACGCAAACCCTCCACACTGAAAATCCTTTCGAGTAATCTGACGAAAGTCAGATGCAATTTTGGGGAGTAGCACGTATGTACCTGACCATTTTTCAGAATGGATTTTATTCAACCCAATCTTCAGGCTTATGGAAGAGAACGTTTCATTTTCGCCATCCTTAAATAGCTTGGTTTGTATTTTTTCACAAATAAATCCTGTAACAAAATTTGTGGTGGTGTTGAGTTCTAAAGGTAATGTGGTTTCAAGGTATATCTCTTGTACGCGTGTGCTTATACTACTTTTTTCGAAATTATTTTCTGATGTGTTCGTGTAGGTGAACTTCAATACGTCCACATAATCCTGGGCTATCAACAATTGCGTGATGAGTAAGAGGAGTATGACAATTTGAATTCTTGAAATGACCATCTCAACTTTCGTTTATGTTTTGACCACCTGTTCGTCTTTAATTCTTTCTTGCTTGAAATGGTTATTCACCCAAAAAGAAGAGACTATACTTAAAACGATCCAAAGTAAATTGAATGGACTATGGGGAGGTTGTCCGCTAAAGTAGATCAACAGCAGACAGGTTATGGTTAGGCGAAGCATTTCAGAAATGTAAAGCCATTTCTTTGACTCCATGATGCCGCTCCAGTTGATGATCATATGCCAGAGCATAAAACTTCCAATCCATCTCTGAGCTGTGCTCCAGGGTGACGAAGGATTAATAACCATCATCATTAATACAACACCTAATAGTATGTGGACAATAAGGTAGGGCTTTGCACCTGTAAACATTGTTGTAGAAAAGCGAATCTGATTCTGTTCAGTCACTTCTTGCAGTGCAGGCTTAGGGGGTAGCCCTTGTGGTCGCCAACCCAGTGGCATGAACCAGATTTTAAATTTATCAAGCCAGTGTGAAGCCGCCATGGCATCTTTCCAAAGCAGCTGATAGTAATGGAAGTTTATGGTAATGGGATTCCAAGTCTTTGGCGGACTATACATTCCATAGATTACCTTTTCTTCTTCCTCGGCATATGAATCAAATATGCGATCCCAGATAATTAAAAACTCACCATAATTTTTATCAAGGTATGCGAAGTTGATCCCGTGGTGAACGCGATGATGTGAAGGTGTTGTGAATATAAACTCGATCCATCGCCAAAGTTTTGGAATAAATTCTGTGTGATGTAAAAATGAAATGAAGAGATGAAGCCCGGTCATTGCATAAATGTCCACCGGTTTAAACCCGATGATGGTGAGAGGCCAGAAGAACATAAAAGAAAATAATCGTTGCGTTACACTCGCGCGAAGTGCTACAAAAAAATTCATTTCTTCTGCTGAGTGATGCGGGGAGTGTGCTGCCCACATAATGTTGATGTGATGACCCCAACGATGTACCCAATAAAAAATGAAATCAATACCTAATAACAACAGTATGAACGTAACGGCATTCATTTCAATGGTTTCAATTATTCTATAATTTTCCCAAAGCCATCCATACACAATGTAAACTCCGGCTGCCACCAACACATTCATAGTTTGGTTTCCAAGCGCAGTGCCAAAGTTGGCCACCGCTTCCTGAAAGCTGATGTACTTCTTTTTATAGTACCAGCACAAAGCCATCTCTATCAGAATGAAGCCAAGTGCAATGGGTGTAAGCAAAGCGTAGATGTTTGAGTTCATGGCAATGATGGTTTTTAGGTTGTTCTACTGAATAGATTTTTTCACAGGAAGTGTGATACAAATGCCAGTGTTAAAACTAATGTGGTGCTGTGGGAAATCCACATCAGTGAGATTATTCGATAGCTGAATTTGCGTCTGGAATTTAAAACCTTTCCATCCTCCACGAATGGTAAAGCAAGGCTCAACAAGGAAATAAGATGTACCTAAATCAATTGCAGGTTTCTGATCGTATGTCAATAATGACATCCTCAAAGAAAATGCTAAAGCAAAATGGCGCAATGAACGCCCAATAGAAGGCTGAATAAAATAGCGTTTGAAATTTACAGAGGAGTAAAGGATTCGTAACGGATCAGACTTACTTACATGATGATTTTTAAAATTTCCCAATCCCATTCCACCGTATGTTTCAACCGTAAGTTTTTTTTCCGGGAAGAATTTAAAATACCCAGCGCCCACTTCATTAAGCATTGTGTTTTGATGTCTTATGCCCGAAGCATATAGTTCATCATCTTCGTTTGACTCAGCCATAAAACTATTTGCGATGATGGCAAAATGTTTTCCTGCAGCAAATGCTCCTTGAATATCAAATCCTTGTATTGGATTGTAGCCGGTGGCGTCATCTGCAATGGAGTATGCAGCTGAAATCCTCGCTTCATTTTTCTCTTTAAATATCGGAACATTTTGAGCATTGGGAGCATAGTATATTGAATGACAACCGTTAAGACTTAGCGAAACGATGATCGAAATGAATTGAACTACAATAGTTTGTGTTTTCATAGTCTTTGGCTTTATTGTGTAAAACCGAGTCAAACATACCATCATGCAATGGTTTCCTATTTCAAAGTTCAAAGCATGGAAAGTAGAGTTTTGCGGAAAACGTTTGTTGGACGTTGGCAGCTTTTCTGGGTTGTAATAATTGCAAATGCCAATAGTTTAGTGTAGTATTAATTGCGTTTATCGTAAACACTAGCCCAATCGTAAAATGGCCAGCTCAGACAGTATTCAAAGTGCTTTTCTGGAAGAGGTAAAAAAAAGGTTGCCCTCGAATCTTTCTTTTGTTGATGAGTTGGCCGAAATTCTAAGCATAAGTAAGGACAGTGCATACCGAAGAATTCGGGGTGAGACTGTGCTGTCGTTGGATGAGGCTAAGAAATTGTGTGGGCGCTTTGGGGTATCAATCGATTCGCTGTTTACCCCTACTTCTAACATGGTTCCGTTTATGGATCGGTCTCCGTCAGAGAACTATACGCTTGAGCAATGGCTAACTTCTATTCTTCGAAACGTTGAGATGTTAACCGAAATCACATATGCCGCAAAGGATATTCCCATCTTTCACTACTTGCGTCATCCTGAGTTAGCAGCCTTTAAAATGTTTTTCTGGCAAAAGACCATTATTGAAAATCCAGAATATAAAACCCAGACTTTTAAACCAGGCTCTATAAGCAAAGAGATGATCCAATTGGGCAATCGAATCTGGACAAAGTATGCGGCCATACCCAGTGTAGAAATATGGGCGGTTGAAGCTATTAACAATACCCTTAAGCAAATCGAATTTTATCAGGAGTGCAGTTTCTTTTCTGATTCTAAACAAGCCCCTCAGTTGTGTGACCACCTTATTGAGTTAATCCGCACAGTGCAAGCAGATGCAGCAGATGCAAGAAAATCAGGGGGTAGTACTTTTAACTTATATCAAAACGAAATATTGATGTCGGATAATACCATCTCTGCGAAGTCGGGAGATAAGCGATTATCGTATCTCAATTATAATACCATTAGCCTGCTCATTACCCAACACGATTTATTCTGTGAAAAAACAGAAAAGTATCTAAATGGATTGATCAAACATTCTACATTAATTAGCGGAACAGCAGAGAAAGAACGCATTAAGTTCTTCACTAAAATGACGAATCGGATTGAGGAGTTTAAGCAGAAACTTTAGTCGGAGTGAATCAATATTGTAATCAGTGAAAGGTAATCGGTCTTACCGAATACTGCTTACCAATTACCTTTTCTACACGGTCATAATCTCAACTTCCTTTTTCTTCAAAAGTGCATCAATACGCGCCATGAATTCGTCTGTCATTTTTTGAACCGTAGCTTCTGCATTTTTAACATCGTCTTCTGAAACACCTTTTATTTTCTTTAACTGTTCATTGGTCTCTTTACGAATGTTACGAATACTAATTCTGCCCTGTTCTCCTTCCTGATTAGCTTGCTTCACCAATTGTTTACGTCTTTCTTCCGTTAACATCGGAATGTTAATGATGATTTGCTGTCCATCGTTTTGCGGATTGAGGCCAAGGTTTGCATTGATAATGGTGCGCTCAATCTCAGCTATAATATTTTTTTCCCACGGTTTGATGAAAAGTGTTCGTCCATCAGGAGCTGTAATAGATGATACTTGTTGCAGTGGACTCATGGCTCCATAATATGAAACAAGCAAACCATCTAACATCGATGGGTTTGCTTTCCCTGCCCTGATTTTAGCCAGCTCAAGCCCTAAATGGTTAAGCCCTTTCGTCATTAATTCGTTGGCCTCTTCAAGATATAACTCAATTTCTTCCATAAAATAATTTTTGATTTATGATTTTGGATTTGTGATTTCCTGGATAGTACCAAAATCTGAAATCACAAATCGAAGATCTCAAATTAACTGATCAATGTGCCAGCCTCTTCACCTTTGGCTACCTTCAACAAATTTCCCTTCTTGTTCATATCAAAAACAATAATCGGTAGTTTATTTTCCTGGCAAAGAGTGAAGGCGGTCATATCCATGATATTCAGATTTTTTTCATACGCTTCCTGAAAAGAAAGTGTAGTGTATCGAACAGCATCTGGAAATTTTTCAGGGTCCTTAGTATAAACGCCATCAACCCGAGTTCCTTTTAATACGATGTCGGCTTGTACTTCGATGGCACGAAGGCTGGCTGTTGAATCGGTAGTGAAATATGGATTACCTATACCTGCACCAAAAATTACGACTCTTCCTTTTTCCAAATGTCGGATGGCTCTACGTCTGATGAAGGGCTCGCACACTTGTTCCATTTTAATACCCGCCATCAATCGCGTGTATATTCCATGACGTTCAAGCGCACCTTGTAAAGCCATCGCATTAATAACCGTTGCCAACATCCCCATGTAATCGCCCTGAACACGGTCAATCCCCAATGCCTGGGCCTGTCCTCCTCTAAAAATATTTCCGCCACCAATAACAATGGCGATTTCAACACCTTGATCTTTTACTGCCTTTATTTCTTCACAATACTGATCAAGCACAGCCGGATCCATATTTGTGGTCTTTGATGATCCTTGTAGCGACTCACCGCTAAGCTTGAGAACAATGCGTTTGTATTTCATTAGATCAGGTTAAAATCTTGCAAAGATGTTTACTATTTCGTCAGGATTCAAGGCTTTTGATGAGCCAGAGGTGCTTTAAAGGTATTTTTTTGTGAACTTTGTTCGAATTTGTTAATGAGTTAATTCGGTGATTTGCTAATTCGTTAATGTGACGATTCTACAATTTTATTGAGAATCTCTTATTCTATATTCGGTTCCAATCACCGAATCAGCACATCAATTAAAACTCAATCAATACCTGACCCTTCTCCACACTATCTCCCTTCTTTACTTTCAGCGATTTCACAATACCTTCGCCTGGTGACTTGATGATGTTCTCCATCTTCATGGCTTCAAGGATGAGAAGAACATCACCTGCATTTACAATATCGTCTTCTTTTACTTTCAGGTCGATAATGAGACCGGGCATCGGGGCTTTAATGTTATTTATCTTCGCAGACGATTGTGAGTTCATCCCCATTTTTTCAAGCAGCATATCAAACCTATCCTTCAATTCAACCGGATATGTTCTTCCATTTATTTTGATCGTGAATGTTTTAGTACCAGCATCCAACTTCACCACTTCTGCACGATAACTTTTTTGTTGATGAAGAATGTGAAAGTATCCTTCCGAAATTTTTGATAGATTCCATTGAAACGCTTCTCCATTCACGATGAAGTCATCAGACTGGTTTTCAATATCAAAAGATATATTGTTTACGATTGCTTTATACATTCTTCAAAAATAGAGTATCTGTGTGGAATGCAATGTGTTGTGCATTAAATTGTTTGATGATGTCAACAGTCAACAGTAGACGGTGGATGGAATTAGTTTGTGTCAAAAATTATCCGTTACCTTTGCGCTGTCGAAAGACAGGGGTGCCAAAAATAACGGGCTGAGATTATACCCATAGAACCTGATGCCGGTAATGCGGTCGAAGGGAGGCAGTAAACACGTAAGTAAGGCGCATTCCCCGATGTGCCTGCGGGTTTAAATTTTTAAAAACAAATGTTCAAAACAATCATCGTAGCGTTATGCATGCTACAATCTGTGCACGTAGTTGCGCAGGAATTTTCCATTGAAGGAACCGTAAAAGATGGAAAAAGTAATCAATTACTGGCAGGAGCCACTGTTCAGCTAGAGAACCTGTCTACCGGACAGGGAGGCACCAATCGCATTGAGATAACAGATGCCTTTGGGAAATTCCAGTTCAGGAAATTATCGGAAGGAAAGTACATCCTTATCATTCGTTTCATTGGTTATGAAGAAAAGCGAGAGGAGATTTTGCTATCTTCAAACTCTGATGTAAACATTTTGCTAGATGAATCCGCGCAG
The DNA here is from genome assembly GCA_036787535.1 of Chryseolinea sp. Taxonomy (GTDB): domain Bacteria; phylum Bacteroidota; class Bacteroidia; order Cytophagales; family Cyclobacteriaceae; genus Chryseolinea. Next base: position 26,771 of record DAIQPD010000001.1, on the reverse strand, counting down.
CTTACAGATGAAGTTATGGTGTATGCTACTCGTGCAAACGAAAAAACGCCAACTACCTTTACCAATGTAAGCGGCAAAACATTGCAGCAACAGAACTTCGGGCAAGACATGCCCATGCTGCTGAACTGGACTCCTTCAGTGGTGACTACTTCAGATGCCGGGGCAGGTATTGGCTACACAGGTCTTCGCATCCGCGGAAGCGATGCTACGCGTATCAATGTTACGATTAATGGTGTTGCTTATAATGACAGCGAGTCCCAAGGAACTTTTTGGGTTAACATTTCCGATGTTGCTTCATCAACACAAAATGTTCAAATACAACGTGGCGTGGGCACGTCAACCAATGGTGCTGGTGCTTTTGGAGGAAGCGTAAACGTACAAACCATTTCGCAGCAGGTTGATCCATACGCTGAAATAATGGCGGGTGCCGGATCATTCAATACGCAGCGCATTACCTTAAAGACAGGAACCGGATTGATCAATGGTAAGTGGTCATTCGATGGGCGTGTTTCTAAAATCAAATCAGACGGATACATTGATCGTGCATCCTCTGATCTCACATCATACTATTTAAGCGGTGGATACTATGGAAAGAAAACTATTCTGAAAGCAATTGTTTTTGGAGGTCATGAAAAAACGTATCAGTCGTGGAATGGAAACGATGCTGAAACGATGAAGACCAATCGTACCTTCAATTCAGCAGGAGCATTGTATGATGAAAACTGGGCCGTGATCGGATACTACGATAATGAAGTAGATGATTATCGTCAGGACCATTATCAACTTCACCTTACTCAAAAATTTAATGAGTATTGGAATGCCAATCTTTCACTTCACTATACCTATGGTCGCGGATACTATGAACAATACAAACAGGCTCGCGATTTTGCAGACTATGGACTTGATGATGTCGTACTGAAAGACACCATCCTTACCTCCAGTGATTTTATTATTCGTAAGTGGCTTGATAATCAATTCTACGGAACCACATTCTCGGTTAACTACGAAAAAGAGAAAGTAAATCTCTCCATTGGGGGTGCTTACAATCAATATGCTAATGCAAGACACTTCGGTGAAATTATCTGGGCGCAATATGCTTCGAACGCTGCAATCCGTCATGTTTATTATGATGGTGAATCACAAAAGAACGATGGGAACCTTTACGCTAAACTTAATTACGAAATAACGCCTTCATTGAATGCGTTTGTTGACTTACAATATCGCCATGTAGATTATAAGACAGTAGGAACAGACGATGATTTAGCTCTTTATGATTTTAAAGATACCTTCAACTTTTTTAATCCAAAAGCAGGATTGAGTTATACGCTTTCTAGTAGCGATGTATTGTATACTTCTTATGCTGTGGCGAATCGTGAGCCCAACCGATCGGATTATGTAGAAGGTGCTGTTGAACCTAAATCCGAGCGCTTGTACAATTTAGAAACAGGCTGGAGAAGAAATACATCGAAACTCCAGATGGAGGTAAATTACTATTTGATGAATTATGATAATCAGTTGGTGTTAACCGGAGCGATTGATAATGTAGGTAATCCTATTCGGGGAAATGTTGGTAAGAGTGTAAGAACGGGTTTGGAAGCATCGGCCACTATTCGATTTTCAAATCGTTGGAGCTGGAACGTAAATGCAACGTTCAGTAAGAACACAAATAAAGATTTTGCATTCGAGGAAAACAGTGTACCGGTAAAACGAAATACTACGATTATCCTTTCACCAAGTGTAATAGCGGGAAGTCAACTGAATTGGAATGCTTTTAAAGGTTTCGAAACTACTCTTATGACGAAGTATGTGGGTAAGCAATACCTTGACAATACAGAAAACGAAGCCCTTACATTGGATGCTTATTTTGTAAACGATCTTCGATTCAATTATTCTTTTCCGCTAAAGGGTATAAAATCACTTGGCTTTAGTTTACTGGTAAATAATATATTCGATGTTGAATATTCATCAAACGGATATGGTTATGATGGAGTACCCTATTTCTATCCACAAGCCGGAACAAATTTCATGGTGATGGCTTCGATGAAATTCTGATTTTACCTTTGTGTAACTCTGCGTTCTTTGCGGTAGTAATTTTGCCGCAGAGAACGCAAAGGTCGCAGAGAAATACATTCTCGGAACTAAACCTCTATCGTTACATCATTTCTAACGATCCTCTCGTTACTTTTGTCATCTCGCAATCATGACAAGAGCCAAAATCAAAAAAAGAAATCTAATTGAATCGCTGCTGAAGCTTACGCGTTTTGGCAACTTGCTCATCATTGGTCTTGCGCAGTACTTTACTGCTGCCTTTCTGATTGAAAAGAATACCGTATTCGATTTTCATCTACTTCTTCTGTCCTCTTCCACGGTTCTAATTGCGGCTGCCGGCTACATCATTAATGATTACTACGACATTAAGATTGATTTTATTAACAAACCTGAGCGCGTTGTTATTGGCAGAAGTATTGCCAGACGATATGCAATTTTGTTTCATGTTGTCTTATCGTGTACGGGTATATTAATCGGTGCTTCCTTATCGCTACGAATTGGCGCTGTCAATATTGTTTCCGTTTTCCTACTCTGGCTTTATTCCAATAATCTCAAGCGTCTTCCGCTTATAGGTAATGTAACAGTGGCTTTTCTCACGGGGCTTTCCATTTACATGATTGAGATTTATTATCACTCAGGAAAATCGATGATTTTGATTTACGCCACGTTCGCCTTCTTTATGACTTTAATCCGTGAGATTATTAAAGACATGGAGGACTTAAAAGGGGATAATAGTTTTGGATGCAAAACCCTCCCGATCACTGTGGGCGTGCGGAAAACCAAGATTGTGATCTACATTATCATCTTCATTTTCTCCATCACTGTTTTGATGATCAATCAATTTTATACTGGCATTTCCATCTACTACTTTCTGGTTTGCCTTTTCATTCCCTTGCTCATTCTACTCACGCGGCTGACCCGTGCCGACCGGATGAAAGACTATGCGTGGTTGAGTACCTTTAGTAAGGTAATTATGCTGCTTGGCATTCTCAGTATGGCCTTTTCCTAGACCCCCTATATTTTGATATGGGGTTTTAGAAATCGATTTCGAAAAAAAATACTTCAATAGATCCGGCAATGGTCAACCTCCTCCTCCTGAATTGATAAATTTGTTATAACGCAACCTGAACTATGATTAATACCTTTCAAAAATCGGTATCAACCCGATACCATATCTACAATAGTTTGTTCTTGAATCTGCCATACTCTGGTATTTACCGAACAGGCACATTATTGCCGTTGCTCCTGCAAAGTTGTGAAGATGGTTTTGCAAGTGGTAAAGATCCGAAAACCATCATCCGGAATTTTTTCCGTGACTTCGCTCCCAAGGCTACAAAGGAAGAGCAATTTGATCTGCTCTTCAGTTTTATAAAATACGCTGAACGTCAGGTAGTACTTTTCGATTCCATTGAAGATTCTGCTTTTGAAGAAGTGAATGATCTAAATGGAAAAGGTACCATCTCAGCACTTTTACTTCGTACGGCCTCTGAAAATAAAAAAGAAGAGCTAAAGCAGAAGCTTCAGGATTTTAGCGTTCGGGTTGTGCTCACCGCTCACCCAACTCAGTTTTATCCTGGCACCGTGTTGGCCATCATGAATGATCTGGAAGATGCCATAAGGGATAACCGTCTTGAGCACATCAATTTACTATTGCGTCAGTTAGGGAAGACTGCTTTTATCAATAAAGAAAAACCAACACCGTTTGATGAAGCCATTAGCTTATGCTGGTTTCTGGAGAATGTATTCTACCAGGTAATTCCTGAAATCATTTCCAAGTTGATGAATGGACTTGAAATGACGATTGAGGAATGGACCAATTTCGATTTGATTAAAATTGGTTTCTGGCCAGGAGGCGATCGTGATGGCAATCCATTTGTAACACACGAAATTACCTTACAGGTTGCTCAGCGATTGCAGCAGACCTTATTGAAATGCTATTACAAAGACATTCGGTTTTTAAAAAGACGTCTTACTTTTAAAGGTGTTGAAGAAACCATTGCGCGAGCAGAGCGTAAAATTTATCCTATTGCATTTGGTGGTGGCTTCGGAGAAATTTATGAACGTCCGGAAGAGTTACTGAATGATTTGAATGAAGTGCGAGAAGTATTGATCCGCGATCACAAGGGATTATTTCTTGATTTGCTCGATGCGTTTATTCTAAAGGTAAAAATATTCGGATTCTATTTTGCCAGCATGGACATCCGTCAGGATAGTCGTAAGCATGCGTATGTGTGGGAAAATATTTTGACCCAACTTCAGGCAAAGAATAAAAAACTAAAAGACTTCGATCAACTTTCTAATCGTGAAAAAATTGATACGCTGTTGTCGTTGAAGTTCAAACCATCATCCTTAAAATTCGAAGATCCCTTTATTTCTGAATTGATCGGAAGTATGGAGGCCATCGCGCAGATTCAGGAACAGAATGGCATACAAGGGTGTCAGCGTTACATTATCAGCAACTGCCAGTCGGCCATCGACATTGTGCGCGTTTATCAACTTGCTAAACTCATATTAGGTAAAGGAGAAAATCTTCCGCTTGATATTGTTCCGTTGTTTGAAACCATTGATGACCTCGCCAATTCAGAGGAGATCATGCGTGAACTCTATGGCATTCCGGAATATGTAAGTCATTTGAAAACCCGTGGTGGAAGACAACCCATAATGCTTGGTTTCTCGGATGGAACAAAAGATGGTGGATACCTTCGCGCCAACTGGTCGATCTTCAACGCGAAAGAAACACTCACACGCATCTCACGCGAAAGTGGAGTGATTGCCGTCTTCTTTGATGGCCGTGGCGGACCACCAGCACGTGGAGGTGGAAACACACACGACTTTTATGCATCCCTTGGTGATACGATTGAAGATAAAGAAGTTCAGATCACTGTTCAGGGACAAACCATTAGTTCTAATTTTGGAAAGCCTGCATCGTGTCGTTTTAACTTAGAGCAATTGCTTTCTGCAGGTGTAGAGAATGAAGTGTTTAGCAACAAAAGTCAACATATCACAATAAAAGAAAAAGCGATGCTTGATGCATTAGCTGAAGAAGGACATCGTTCGTACCTTAATTTAAAACAAGATTCAAAGTTTGTTCCATACCTGGAGAAGATTACACCGCTTGCTTATTTTGGAGATACCAATATTGGTTCTAGGCCAGTGAAGCGAAGTGGTAGTGGCGGATTAAAGTTTGAGGACTTGCGTGCCATACCTTTTGTTGGATCGTGGGCGCAGATGAAGCAAAATATCCCTGGCTTCTATGGCGTGGGGAGTGCGTTGCAAAGCATGAAGAAAAAAGGAAAGATGCCCGAACTAAAACAAATGTTCAAACAGTCCCTATTCTTCAGAACGTTATTGAGCAATAGTATGATGTCGCTCACCAAATCATATTACCCTGCAACAGCTTACTTAGCAAAAGACAAAGAGTTTGGTACATTCTGGAAGAAGATGCATGCAGAATATAAATTGTCCGTTTCCATGATCCTGGAAGTTTCCGGACTGAATGAGTTGATGGAAAACAATCCCGTTAACCGTGATTCTGTTAAAGTGCGTGAGCGCATTGTACTTCCGCTGATTACAACACAACAATACGCCTTGCAACAACTTCGCAGCATGACGGCTGCCGACAAGCCTTACGAAAAACAGTATCGTAAACTTGTGTTGCGTTGCATGTTTGGTATTATTAACGCTGCACGGAACTCGGCTTAGAGAGTGGACGTCAAGGCACTAATTGTTGATAGGGCTTACGTGGAGAAACATATCAGACTAATGCTGTAAGCAAAAAAGATAAAAAATCCCTGTAGTTTGCGGGGCTTTTTTTATCTTTCAGCAAATTATTAGCCATCATTCATGAAGGTCAGGGTATTTCGCTCAGGTATTTTGTTATTAATACTTTTACCGTTGTCTCTATTTGCTCAAGAGACTAAAGATGGTTTTATTATCATAAACAATGGGCAATTTAAGTATGGCAACATACAAATTGATAATTCAGATAAGCAACACACAGAATGTCTTTTTAAAGAATCTTCTAGGTCGGAATTTAGAAGATATTCTTCGGAGGAAATTGAAGGATATGGTGTAATCAATGGAAGAAAATACATCACCAGAGAAATTGAATTTAATTCAGAGCGCAGAAAGATTTTTCTAAAGACCGAATTCGAAGGGTTAATTAAATTATACACTTTTCAGAATAGAATTTTTGTTGAGGAGACTTCGCTTATTGAATTACATCAGGATGGTAATGCTTTCAAGAATAGTTTAACAGATTTATTGAAGTTGTGCAAGGGAATTGACCGTACGATAGGGCGAACCAATTTCGATATTAAAAGTATTACTGCTTTATTAGAGCGATATGAAAGTTGTTCTAAAAGCAGTTTTGTTATTCCTAAAAAATTTGCTGCCTCCATTGAAGGTGTTGTCGGATTTGAGTTCAACTCTACCAGACTGAAAAGCAACATTTCAGAGCTTTATTTTGCAAACGTTGAAACATTAAAAGATAAAACACTATTAAGTGCTGGACTCCGAGTTCAAATTTCTGTAACCAAAATAAGAGCATTGTCTTTATGCACCGGACTCTACTTTTATCAACAGCAATTTTATCTGCTGGCTACGAATGGAACCAATACGGATAAGTTAAATTTAGATTTCAATGAATTTGTTGTGCCCGTAAACTTTCAATACAGTTTGCTAAATGAAAACAAACCAGTCCGACCTTATTTTCGTGGTGGAATCTCTATTCCTTTTACTACAAAACCTTCCTTGAAATTAGAACACGTTGAAGAATCCAACAATGTAATTTACTTTGACCAATATGATAATGTTGTTAAATCACTAAAAGAATCGATTCAGCTCGATGTTGCCGCGGGGTTAAATTTTACACTATCAAAGCGAATGCAGTCATTCATTGAGCTTCATTATAATACTGGTAAGGGAGAAATGGTTACGAGTCTTTCAAATACCGAAACAATTTCGAGTACGAGTAAGCGAATTAATATAGTAGTGGGTATACGTTTTTAGAAATTCAATGAGAAAAAACTGGTTTATTTCTTTCCTTTTTATATTCCTACTTATCTCATGTCGTGACGAGGAAGAAATTGAATTGAGTTACCCAAAAGTATCGACTAATGCTGTGTCGGAGATATCATCAACAGGTGCAATGTTCTCAGGCATCATTGAACCATCCAAACTTAGCGGGGTTTTGGAATACGGATTTGTTTGGGGACAAGATGAGGAATTACTACCTGCAAACTCGTTCACTATTAAATTTGGTAAGCCAACAGAGAGCGAACCCTCTGTAAAAATCAAATCAACGTTGATTGCTCAAAAAATTTATTATGTGCGGTTTTACATTAAAACAGACCAAAAAACAATTTATGGTAATCTGGTAAATTTTAAGAGCTTGGGAAGTGAAGGACCGATTATAAGATCGCTCAGTCCGAGTTTTGGTGTATTGGGAGATACGGTAACAATCCAAGGACGAAATTTTGTTGATCGGGCAGAAAAGAACAAGGTTAAGTTTGGCGCGACAGAAACTTCCATTCTTACATTAACAGATACAACAATTGTTGTGACCGTGCCAAAAGATTTAAGCTTGGAGTCTGAGCATGTAAATGTTTCAGTAAGTATAGAAGGAAATATTGCAAATTCACCTGAACCCTTTACCCTATTACTATCAAAAATTATTCCAGTGATCGAATCGATTACTCCACATTCTATCAAAGCTTGTGATACTATAATCGTTGTTGGGAAAAATTTTAGGCCCTCTTCAGATAACTTCCAATTAATTATTCAAGGGAATCAAGAAGTGAATCTTATTAAAGCAACAGATGACTCTCTGATGTTTTCAATTAAACTGCTTCCACCAATTGAATTTGGTTTTACAGTTAAAACCGGAAGATTTGAATTGAAAAGTGATTTAAATTTTCAAGAACTAAGGCCAGAATTTATTTCAACTTCACCTGAAGCATATGTTCCTGGTGGAATTATGACAATTAAAGTCAAGTACTTCCCTAAATGCTTACCTATTGTTGTATCGGCTGGAGGAGGGGCCGTAGAGATTATTGCGATGACTGAAGATGAAGTAAGACTAAAAATTCCGGAGTCGTGCTTTTATGGGGAATATCCAATTGGGTTCGGTGTTTCATACAATGACTATTTTTTATTGACGACTCCCATTTCTTCTATACCACCTCAGATTTTCTCGGTTGAACCTAATCATGGAGTGCAGAATCAAGAAGTAGCTATTCATGGTGATAACTTCTTCGATATTCAGCCCTACTACACTGAGTTCCTTGATATAACAAGTTATTCAAGAACTGAAATAAGAGGAACAGTAAAAGAAGTGTATGCGCCAAATGGAATAGACGTAGTCGTAAATGCTTGTGGCAGATCCGTCACAGTTGAGCGTGGATTTCTATATGATCCCCCTGTAATTTTAGATTTTAATCCTAAGGTAATTACATCTGTCGATCAAATAATAACAATTGAAGGTTCAAACTTTAGTCCGGGCGTCTCCAACAATGTAGTCACTATTAACAATTCAACATTTAGTGATGAGGTAGTGTTTCAAGATGTAAATCATATTACTATTCCAGCAAGTGCCCTGATTGGTGACCCATTAATTGAAACTAAATTTAATTCTCCAATTTCGGTGCAAACTTTAACAGGATTGACTGCAACATCGTCAACCAATCTTACTGTGAATCATGATGGTCCATGGAAAAAACTTAATGACTTTCCAGGGCAAGCAAGATATGAGCCTGTTAGTTTTTCTATTTCCGGTAGAGGTTATGTTGGTTTAGGAGTTGGAGATCGCTATTTTCCAACTAGAGATCTTTGGGAATTTGACCCTGCAACAGAAGGTTGGACGAGAAAAAAAGACTTCCCGGATGCTTATGAATTGGAAACTCCGGATGCCATTGTAGCCAACAATAAAGCATATCTCTTGACTCATGGAGTTTCGTTATGGGAATATGATCCTGTCACTAATGAATGGCAACAAAAAGCTCCCTTTCCTGGCATTGATGCAGAGTACAAGCTATTCATGGGAATTGGGGATAAAATATATGTTGGAGGTGGTTACTATGAAGGTAGCTCAAGGGAGTTTTGGGAATATAATCCATTAACCAATATCTGGACTCGAAGAGCAGACATCATCCCGGTTACTGAAGCTAGCAGCTGGAGTCTATTTCACGAAGTTAACGGAAAAGGTTTTATATACAGTACCACCAGCATAACCATCAAACTTACTTATGACCCTGTTACAAACGTCTGGTCAAGTGAAGCGATTAATTATTTAAATGTAGCACCTCCTTGGAAAATCTTTGAGTTTAATGACTATACTATTGTATCTGGCGTTATTGACGTATTGTATAAAATTATTCCTGGAAATAATTCCTTTATACCTCTACCGTATGCAGGACCAAAAAGGTCGGCTCATGCTGGTTTTTCAATTGATAAAACTGGTTATATAGGTCTAGGTATTCAAGGTTTAATCCTGAAAGACTTCTGGAAATTTGATCCGGAAAAATTATAGTTGTCCGCAATGGGGAAGGTGGCCGTAGCTGCTATCTTGTTCAACACATTACATTAACATCCAAGCAAGAATTCATTGTGGCTAGTTTCTTACTGAATTTAGTAGCCATTGATATTGACACGAATGCATGAATTGGATTTATTCTATTCTGCCATTCGTGGCCTTTCTATACGTCTTGGACACTACCCTAATTCGCGGGTTTTACCAGCGGGTGTTGCAAGTAGATAAGAAGAAGTGGTAACAATAAGAAAGGTAATTCAATCAGAACTCCTTTTAAATCTCGTGCTTTCAGAAACTGTACCATGATAAATAAAATCATGGCGGCTGTGATCAAATTTCCCCAGACAAAAGTTTGTGGGAAGAGCAAAAATACCGAAGCAACTAATCCAATCACTCCAAGAATTTGAATACCCGTTTTGTTAATGTTCCATTTTCCAAACATCTCAATCATTTCAGGTTTACCCATGGCCATAGCAATGCCATGCTTAAATCCCATATACAAGGAGAATAGAACAAGTACAGCGCTAAGAATTCGTATAAAGGTATCCATACGGTTTTTGGTTTTACATAGTTAAGGTAGTGATAAAACCGAATCCATAAAATCTAGACTGGTTTTTGAAAAGCAACTGATTTCATCTTTACAAAATTATGGTAGTTGAAAAGTATCAGCGCTAATACAATTATAAAATAACCAACAATCTGAATAGCGCTGATGGTTTCTTTAAAGACCACAATCGCTACAGAAAAATTAATTATTGGATTGATGTACATTAGAATTCCGATTGTAGCTGAATTAATTTTGTTAAGTGCAAAGAGATTTAAGAATAGTGGCAACACGGTAAACAAAACAGCAATGACTACAATGATTGAATAAAATTCTGTTGTTGCCGGAACAGATTGAATGAGGTAACGATGAATAAAATTCAAAAGTAAAAACGAAAACATCACTTGTATGCAAAGCATCACCATACGATCAAAGCCTTGATTTCTGCGTTGGGTTATTAAGTACAAGGCATAGGTAAATGCGGTTAAGAAACTGTATCCAAGTTCCAGAGCAGAATTGATTCCCATTAAAATACAACTGACGGCACAGAAAGCAACCGCTATCCATTGTAATACTGTTAATCGTTCTTTTATCAATACATAACCCAGTACGGCCGTAATCACAGGACAAATTAAATATGAAAACGAAGCGGTCTTGATGTTGATGTTGTTCACAATATAAATAAAGGTAAGCCAGTTTACAGTTAGCAATGCACCCCCTAGCAAGGTTAATCCGATTACTTCTTTTTGTTTTGCAGAAGTGGAAGTCTTAAAAAATATCCAATCCTTTATAATGTCCTTTCGCTTAAAGCCCAACACAATTATCAAGAGGAGGACAGCCGAGAAAAGAATTCTGAAGTAGAGAATTTCACCAGCCGAATACGCTTTCAATGCGCGTAAGGGGATTGAAAAGAATCCCCAAATTAAAAAAGCAGAAATGGCTGCAGTGTAGTGGTTCTTCATTTAAACAATGACTTAAAATTGAATCCCGATGCTAAAGTAGTTAAACCTTGCTAGCATATTGAAAGTTCATTAGGAGATTCAAAGGATAGATTTTTGTTTACCCGGACTTGATCCTACATAAATACAATAGCTCCTGCAATATATCGAACGACATTAGCGTATTACTATCGCAACGGTAAAGAGGGGAAGATTATTCAATCACCAACTTCACTCTGTAGAAATGCGCATCTCATCATTTCGTTTACTTCTAATTTTTTTGCTGATTATCTTTCAAACAACAACCTATGCTCAGGTCAGTAAAAAGATCAGAGAATATGATCGTTTGTTTCAGTTCTCACTTTTTCCGGGCATTAGTACAAATGGAATTTACAGTGCTTCGTATCGAAATCGCTTCTCGTTAAATCTCTTTGGTGGCTTGTCAGCAGGTAATCGTATTTTGGAAATCGGACTCATTTCAAACGTTAACTTTAAAAATTCGACCGGCATAAGTATTGCAGGATTGGCCAACATCATCGGCACAAATGCATTTGTCAATCTTTCACAATCAGAAGAAAGAGAACTTATTATAAAAGAAGGATTCAAATCCGATAGTAAAGGAATTCAACTTGCAGGTTTCCTGAATTATGTCCGCGACAATGCCTCAGGCATTCAGTTCGCAGGTGGGTTTAATCTTATTGGTTATGATTTTAAAGGAACACAAATTGCCGGTATAGGTAATATTGTTGGCGAACAAGGGCAGGGGTTGCAACTCGCTGGTCTTTTTAATCTGGCACACGAATCCATGGGTGGTTTTCAAATCACAACACTCTACAATTCCACTCATGGTCAAATGGCGGGCTTCCAACTTGCTCTGATTAACAAAGCGAACATCATTAAAGGAAGAAAGTCAACACCACCAACAGTAGCACGGGGTTTTCAATTTGGACTTCTAAACATGAGCAAGGCGATGGATGGTTTACAAATTGGTTTAGTAAACCTTGGCGGAAATACAAGAGGCGTGCAGATTGGATTGATTAATTTTTTCAAGAAAAACGGATCGAAGGAAAATGTGAGGATGGGGATACCCATTGGACTGCTAAATATTGGTTCCAAAGGATCAGTCTTTCGGTTTTACTACAATGAACTCTTCACAACCAATGCTGAATACACCACAGGTAATTGTGTGAATTGCAGTTACGTTCTGGGGTCAGAAATGCCATATAATGACCACTACAAAATATACAATCAAAACGCATTGATCGTTGGCTATAATCCCTTCGAAAAAACCTGGGGTTTTGGATATGGGTTCGAACGAATTTTATACAGCAAATTCTCCGTAATGCCGCACCGGTTAAATGAGAAAAAAGTATTTAGTTATGGATTACGATTTCTACACCTTAACAAGGAAATGAAAATAGATCAAGACTTTAATCTGCTAACCAAACTTCATGTTGAATACGGCAAAAGATTGAAAGGCAAAAAATATGTTTTCGCTAATGCATCACTAAATTACTTCATGATGGAGCCCGAAGGTTCTGTTGATAACTATCACATCAAAAGTCTAGTGATTGATACCGGAAAAATTTTCGGGCTGAATAGCTTTGTCTGGCCTGGATATGGTGTAGGCATTCAACTATAAAAAATCCATTTCAGATTATTTTAAAATCTGCTCCGTAATTTTTCCACTCCTTTTATTTTTCAGGATTAACTTCCTGGTTCCGTAATGCGTCATCTCTTCTTTTACCAAATAATGATCAGCATCGTATTCGGTAAGATGATTGTCTTTTGATAGACCCGTTTTTCCTCTCCAGATATCCAGCTTCACAGGTTCCCATAATTTTGTTTTGGCCGATTTGTATGCAGCATCTAATACTGCATTCACTACATAACCATCGTAGAAAGTTTCTTTGGGTTGTTTCTTTTGTTCAAATGCATTGAACATATCCATAAACATGTGATTATATCCCAACTCATTTAATTCATCTCCGACAGGGAATAACCAACCGGTGTTGCTCTCTGCTTTTTCGGCAATGTAATCCCCTCCTTTACCTGTGGTGAACATATCGAAACCCGTTCGTAGAAAACTATTAATCCAGATGGTACCTTCACTGCCCATTACCTCATCGCGCAAATCCAATCCACCACGGAAAGTCCAGCTTACTTCAAATTGTCCGATGGCTCCATTTTCATACTTCACTAATCCAATGGCATGATCTTCTGCATCGATGGGCTTTACTTGTGTATCAGCCCAGCACATTACCTCAATTGGTTTGATGTCTTTACCGATATAACTTCTGGTGATCTCAACACAATGACATCCCAAATCCAGAATACATCCTCCACCTGCTTGTTCAATATCCCAGAACCAATCACTGTGCGGACCAGGATGTGTCTCGCGGGATTTTGCCCAAAGGATTCTACCAACTGCACCTTCCTGTACGCTTGCATGTGCCTTAATAAATTTAGGGGTGTATACCAGGTCTTCAAGATATCCATTGAAGATGCCCGCTTTCTCAACTGCTTCCAACATTCGTTTTGCTTCTTCTGCGTTGCGCCCCAAGGGCTTCGTTGTCATTACCGCCTTCTTATGTTTGCAACAAAGCATCACTGCTTCTTCATGAAGATTATTAGGAAGGGATATACATACGATATCAACTTCGGGTCGGTTGATCGCTTCCTCCATATTGGTTGTGGTGAACTCTACATTATAATCCTGCGCAAACTTCTTTACGCTTTCTTCCCTGCGGGAATAGATGCTTACAATTTTGTCCTTGCTTCTGTATCCTTGAATGGAGTCTGCATAAAATCTTCCGATAAAACCGGAACCAAGCATCGCGATGTTCATAGTTGTAATTCTTTATGAGTTGATAGGTTGTATTTTCTTATCCTTGAAAAATAAAATAAACAGCAGGAGAACGACTGCCGCAATAGCGGCAGGCACTAACCAGACATTAGTCCAGTTGGTAATACCCCGTTCGCCAGTGGTGTACAAATCCTTTACCTTGCCACTAATAATCGAACCTATAAACATCCCCAATCCATAGGTAGCTAAAGAGATCAACCCTTGCGCCTGCGATTTAATTTTCTCGCCTGCCTTGTTATCTGTATAAATCATTCCTGTTACAAAAAAGAAATCATAACAAACCCCATGAAGAAGAATGGCTGCATATAGCATCCATGCAGAAGTATCGGGTGTACCATAGCCAAAAAATACAAAGCGTACTATCCATGCTAATAAACCAATGATCAGAATTTTCTTTACTCCAAATTTCTGAAAGGCAAATGGCAACAATAACATGAAGATGACTTCAGAAGCTTGACCTAAAGACATTTTGTTTTCGATATTGAAGCCATTCGGATCTGCCGATGGAAATGCAAGCTTGTATCCATCTGTTAATGATGGATTCGCCCATGCATAATAAAATGACAAAGGAATACAAATCAAAATGGAAGAGATAAAGAAAATACTAAACGAACGATCTTTAAAAAGCACGAACGCGTCTTTCCCAATAATCTGAGCAAAACTTGCAGGTCCTTTTGATGTTGGTGGTGTGTTGGGAAGAAAAAAGGCAAAGACACCCAGCAGGCCTGAAGCCAGCATGGAAATTTGAAAAATAGTGACCTGATCACCAACGCCCATAAATCCAATAATATTTCCTACAACAATCCATGCCACTGTTCCAAAAACACGAATGGCCGGAAATTCTTTTTCAGGATTACTCATCTGTTGCATTGCGATGGAACTCGTTAATGCGATGGTTGGTGTGAACGTAAAACAATACACTATCATCACCCAAAAAAACGTATCAGCATCTGTAACAGAAATGAGAACAAACAATGTCGCAGCGCCCAGCAAATTTAAAACGCCAAGCACTTTCTGCGCTGCAAAAAAACGATCGGCCAACATGCCAACAAAAAATGGTGCGGCAATCATAGCAATTGAAAATGCAGCGTAAACACTTCCAACCTGATCACCCGAAGCATGAAGCTGATTGGTTAAGTACTTACTCATTTGTCCATACCATGATCCCCAGACAAAAAACTGTAAGAACATCATGATAGAAAGCTGCGATCGCAAAAGTGGCTTCATAGTAGACGAGTAAGGAAGAAAGATACAGGGTGGAATCGAAGCCTAAAAACCGTTGACGTAATTTTTTAGTTGTGGCATTTGCACATGCCTAATAACCTAAAGAGAAACTATTTCTCAATGGAGAAATTGTAGCCAGGCAAAAGGTTTTCTTTGGGAAGCATACTGGTAATTCTTTTCAAAGGCATAGGCTTCTTTTTCGAATGGAATATTCATGTACGCGCCATCGTGCGTTTTCCCGTTCAGTCTTCCAATAAGATAAAAGGTAATGTAAAGCAACCAATGTAAAACAAATAGCAGCTCGACTTGTTGCCAGAAATGGATGAGCTCGTGGTTCAGAATAGTTTGTTTATCCTTTACACTCTTCCAATAAAAAATGAAGATGAAAAAAGAAAAGCCGTGGTAGTTCCCAAATAATTTATGAGATGTTCCTATTCTGATCGGTATCACGATTGACGCTCAATCAGGTTTTCTGCAAAGCCCTTCAATATTTCTTTTCCATTGGGCGAGGATAATTTCTCCAACTGACTAAATCCCTTTGAAAAGTATTGATTGATTTTTCTCTCGGTTAGTTTAGGTATGTCAAGTGCATTATAAATTCCTCTCACTGCATCTACCTTCTCTTGCTTCTTGAATTTCCTTTCTGAAAGCCAGAAGTTTAGTTCTTTCTTCTGTTTAGCTGTTGATTTATCAAGCGCTTTAATAAGTAAGAATGTTTTTTTATTGGAGATAATATCGCCACCTACCTGCTTTCCAAATTTCTTTGGATCAGCGTAAGCATCAAGCAAATCATCTTTCAACTGAAAACCAATACCTATGTTCGTCCCGAATTCGCGTAAGGCTTTTCTATCCTCCGCAGAAGCATCTGCCAGAATAGCGCCCATCTCCAGACTAAATCCTAAAAGCACTGCTGTCTTTTGCCTGATCATGTTAAGGTATTGCGCTTCAGTAACAACATCTTTCGTTTCAAACTCCATATCCCATTGCTGACCTTCGCATACTTCGGTCGCACATTTATTAAATGAGGTAACAACCGTCTTAAATTTTTCTGCAGGCAAACCCAGCAACATATCGTACACCTTAACCTGCATTACATCTCCTGAAAGGATTGCTGTGTTTACATTCCACTTTTCATGCACGGTAACATTACCTCTCCGAAGAGGTGCGTTGTCCATGATGTCATCGTGCATTAAGGTAAAGTTGTGGAAAGCTTCAACCGCTACCGCATAGGGTACAACTGTTTTTACATCTTCTTTAAACAAGGAGTATGAAAGTAAGGTAAGCATAGGTCGTAAGCGCTTACCGCCTATATTCATCAAGTATCGAATGGGTTCGTAAAGCGATACTGGATTCTTTCCGTACTTATGTTTCTTGATTTCCTGATCGATGTAACCTTGGTACTTACTAATCATTCCTATTGTTGGTTTTACTGAATTTATGGCTTTGCAGAATTGAGATGCCAAAGTTATAGGAAGGTCTGGAATTGAAGTAAAAATTAGAGATAAGTTTGATTGTAAACTTATCTCCTGAAAATTTCTCTTAGTGTCTCTTTCGTTTACCTTTTTGATTTCCTTTAGATCTTTGCCCGCCCTTTGACCCTTTCTTCCGCTCATTTTGTCTACTCATTTCAAGGAAGCTTTTTTGCGGTTTATAGTCTACAAAGTCTGATGATGAGGATTCTGGTTGATCGGCAAATACCAAATCTATCAATCGTTTATCAATATCGGTTTTCTTAACACGTACATCAAATCGATCTCCGAGAGTGAATATCTTCTTGGTTTTGCGGCCAACGATGCGATAATTCTTTTCATCGAATTCATAGAAGTCGTCCGTCATGTCGGCCATGCGGATCATACCTTCGCATTTTGTTTCTACTATCTCAATATAAATTCCCCATTCCGTTACACCGGATACAAGTCCTTCGTACACTTTCTTCTCGGCAGTGGCCATGAACTCTACTTGCTTATATTTTATAGAAGCACGTTCAGCATCGGCTGCGCGTTTTTCACGTTCAGAAGAATGAAGACATTTTTCTTCGTACTCATTTTTATTGAGATGCTTTCCTTCATCCAGATAATGCTGAAGTATTCTGTGTACCATCATATCAGGATACCTTCGGATTGGAGAAGTGAAATGCGTGTAATGTTGAAACGCTAAACCAAAGTGACCTTTTGCATCTGTAGAGTATTTTGCTTTTGCCATGGTGCGAATGGCAAGTTGCTCCAGAATATTTTGCTCGGGCTTCCCCTCAATATCTGACATCAGTTTATTCAGTGAACCTGAAATAGATGCATCATCAATGTTCATCTTATGGCCAAACTGCCGGGCGAACACAGAAAACTTTTGGACTTTCTCCGGATCGGGCAAATCGTGAATACGATACACGAAGGTGTTTTTCTCTTTTGCTTTTTTAATGTTATAAACATAAGTAGCCACTTGTTTATTGGCTAACAACATAAACTCTTCGATTAGTTTATGTGCATCTTTTCGAATCTTTGGAATTACTGCCAACGGTTTTCCTTTTGCATCTAGCTTAAACTTGACTTCGGTTGTTTCAAAATTTACTGCACCTTTTTTAAATCGGTCTTTTCGAATCTTCTTAGCCATGTCGTTTAGCAAACGAAGTTCATCTGCCAATACTCCTTTTCCTTCATCTAAAATTAGCTGGGCATCTTCATAGCTAAACCGAACATCCGAGTGAATGACGGTACGACCAAACCATTCTTTCTTAATGATTCCATTCTCATCCATTTCGAAAACTGCTGCGAACGTTAACTTGTCTTCGTGAGGACGAAGCGAGCACAATCCGTTTGAAAGTCTTTCGGGTAACATTGGAATAGTGCGATCAACAAGATATACCGATGTGGCTCGATCGAAAGCTTCAACATCAAGAGCAGAGTTGGGTGTTACATAATGCGTCACATCGGCAATGTGAACACCAATTTCATGGAGACCATTTTCAAGCTTGCGATAGGAGATAGCATCATCAAAATCTTTTGCGTCTTCCGGATCAATGGTGAATGTTGTTATCTCGCGAAAATCCCAACGCTTCTTTATCTCATCCTTTGTAATGGCCTCGGGAATCTTCTGTGATTCTTCTTCTATCTTTTCAGTGAATCGAAATGGCAAATCAAATTCCGCCATGATAGAATGTATCTCGGCTTCATTTTCCCCTGCCTTACCTAATACCTCTACCACTTTCGCTTCAGGCTTCTTATCAAAGTCGCCCCACGAAATTACTTCTACCACTACCTTATCGCCTGTGCGAGCTTCCTTTGTATTCTCCAGATAAACGAAAAAGTCCTGATGGATCTTTCTAGAATCCGCTACAACAAATGCAAATGTTTTTGAGACTTCTATTTTACCGGCAAAGCGGATTCGGTTTCGTTTTACAATTTCGGTTACTCTACCTTCCTGATGCTCTCCGTGACGGCTTGACAATACATTGAGCTTTACAGTGTCGCCATCAACCGCTGAGCCCAGGTTGCGTGGCGCGATGTAAATATCAGGAATGTCTTTGCCGAGTCTTACGTAAGCAAAGCGCGAACTGACGTGATCGACAATACCTGTCAGCTCCTCAGTCAAGACCTCCTTTGCAGCATAGGTTCCATCGTCTGATGGTTTGAACAATCCATCCTCTTCAAGTTGATCGAAGATTTGTCCCGCTAACTTAATGTCGTCTTTTTTCTTGAGGGTAAGTTTTTTGATGATCTGTTTAAATGAAAATTCTTTGCCGGCATTCTGATCTAATAGTTTTCGAATGGCTGCAGTCATTAAGGATCTTTGATCAGGTCCTTTCTTTTCTTTATTGTGTGATTTTTTCTTTTTACTCATAGTAATTTTAATTCTTTGGGAATTCATTATCCCTTTAAAAAATGTATTTGAAGATCTTTCACCAAACTGTAAGAGCCATTCGTGTAATGGCAGTTAAGAATGCAAAAATTCTTTCGTTAAAAAATAGTAAGGCTAACTTGATATTGGTGATTGATTCTTTGTTGAAAGATAGCATTTTTCATTAATACAAGGCCGGACAAAAACTCTGATTATTTGCAGATAACATCATTCATATCCCCTTAATGAACATGTAGAAAGCCCCAATTATTAGCTGTGGCGTGAAGACATTAAGAACAGCAAAACCGAAAGAAAAGTGCTGAACTCTTGAAAGTCCTATGATAATAATACGGAAGCCAAGTATTATACAAATTAACTCTAACCCATCATTGATTGTAACTTTAGTCGGATCCTCATGATTCACTATTGAACTTCCGATCAAGTTTATAAATCGGAAGATCTCTGGAATTAAAGCTAATGCAAGAACTGTTTTTATGTTTGGTCTTGTCGATTGACCCTTCCAAATTTTTCCAAATAGAAAAAGGATGTTAGTCCACACGAAACCACCAATAATACCAATTGCAAATCCAAGAACAATTGTGATGACCATACCAAAGACAGGACTTCCACTAAACGACAACATTAATTTCACTCCAATGGAATTAATTCCGAAAAGTGTAAAAGGTATTATGCCAAATGAATCACCCCAGCTAGAATCCTTAAGGTAATCTATTGTCTTTGATGTCTTTGTCCAGATGGTTAGCCAGGGATTCATAAAGTAAAAAGTCCTTTAAAGTTTAGTTGTTGCTCCAAAGCCTTTACAAATTAGATAAATAAATCTTTTAATGTGGTTTACTCAGCATGTTGAATAATGATTGGTCGGCCAACTTCTATTTGTTTCAACTTTAAATACAACTGGGCCAATACTTCTACATCGCGTACGCAATAATCTTTAATCTTCGGGAGGTTCTTATCCCGATAATAAACAGCATTAACCTGGCTACCATCCATATCGCTTTTGCTGGAAGGTATGTTGAAAAGGGCAGTAAGTAAATCAAGTGAAGTGTAATGTTTGTAATCACCAAACTTCCACATCTCCATGGTATCGAGATGAGCCACCTCCCACGGCTTCTTGCCCATTAAGTTTAACACTGGAGGAATGTTCACTTCATTTACCAACATTCTTCTGCAGAGGTATGGGAAATCAAATTCCTTTCCATTGTGTGCACAGAATTTCAACGCATTGTTGTTTGTTTTATCAACCATGCTGTTGAACTCCAAAAGCAATTTCTTCTCATCATCACCATAAAAAGCTTTCGTCCGCAAGCCTAGCTTACCTTGTTCCATTTCAAAAAAACCACCCACCACAATGCACACTACCTTACCAAACTCAGCATAGATTCCTGCTCGTTCATTATAAATTTCTTCATCGCTTTGTTGGGCATCGCGTTTAAAAAAATTTGCTTTGCGCGACCATTGTGTTTTTAATCTTTCATCTAATGCGTTATAGTCGTATACATTGGCTACCGTTTCAATATCAAGGAAGAGAATGTCTTTTAATTCAATGTTCATATACATCGGGGTTGGTCTAAAATAATCTGCCACGAAGGCACAAAGACACGAAGGTTCACAAAGCTGGATTTACTTCGGTTTTGGTTAACATCTTTCCACTAAAGTAATGAGAATTGAAAGGAAGACAAAATGTATAAATGGATTGCTCTCTAAACAGTCAGGCTTTTAGGTATCAAAACCCAATTGAAATAATTTAGAGGCTACCCATTTGCGGGCAGCCTCCTCATTTCTAATTCTTCTTTTTCTTCAGCAGGTTCTGAATTTTTTTCTTTGCTTCCTCCTCTGCCTTTTTCGTCAGGTCCTCTGTTGGTGTTGCTGTTTGGGTACTATCAGTTTTTACGGTGTCTTTTTTATTGCCACCGAGTAAGCCCTCTACGATTTTTTCTGCATCTGTTCCTTTTACTGCTTTCTGAACTGCTTTAGTTCCTTCTTCTTTTGCAGCGTTGGTCACTGCTTCCTGTGCCTGCTTTTTCTGATCGTCCATTAATAATTTCGGAGAAGGACTATCATACTTTCCTCCAAGTCCAATCGTAACTGGAATTTTAGCGTTCGGATCATTTTTTCCTCCGGTGTATTGGGAAACAAAACTGTTGTATTGAGCACCTAATTTTCCGGCTGGCACATCCATTTTTAGTTTATAATCAAGCGTTCCATCGAGACTTGTGCTGCCTGAAATGTTTGTTACATAGTCGCCAAACTTTACATCGAATGGTTTGGTAGTCAGTTTTCCATCTTTAATAGTGGCATTAAGAAGTACGTCTTTCAAGCTAACCTCATTTGTATTATCAAGTTTAGTAATAGAGGTAATACCTGAAATCAACTTTGAATCTTTCAATGCAGCTTGCGCTATTTTGATAAGTCCGCCCGCATTTACTGTGGCCAGATTCGGCATCATGTTCTGAAGCAGTTCACCGCTCAGTTTAAAATCCGTGGAGTAGTTTCCACTCATCAATCCAGCTACCGGTGCATAAGACTGAACAATAGACGAAACATTTGCTGTTTCT
Source organism: Chryseolinea sp. (assembly GCA_036787535.1). Taxonomy (GTDB): domain Bacteria; phylum Bacteroidota; class Bacteroidia; order Cytophagales; family Cyclobacteriaceae; genus Chryseolinea. The sequence continues at coordinate 5,215 of DAIQPD010000001.1, read as the reverse complement.
TTTATCGATGCATTTTCAATCTTCAGTCCAAGATCATATTTAGGATGCTCAAGATCTGCGGTGTTATATGTTCCTGAGACAGAAAACGCACCACCCAGCATATTGAATTTTAATCCATTTAGATTTGCAATTCCATCTTTTACAATCACATCGCCAGAGGCATTGGTCATTGTCATGTCCATCATTTTCACGGTTTTAATAGAGGACTTCAAAACGAAATCAATATCCTTAGGAACAGCAATTACACCATACGTTTCGGTTTCTGTTGTTGTCTCTTCTTCACCTGTATCGGCCATGAGCTCATTGAGATCAAACATCGTTGAATTAAAGTTGACGTTACCTTTTATGCTTTCATTTTTACCCAGCGCATAACCAAGGTAATTGTACACCGAACCATTTACATGGAAATCACTTTTACCCAGAGTACCGTCCATTTTTTGCAAATCAATTTTCTTTGGATTGAAAACCATGGATGCCTGAGAAATACCTACAGCATAAGGTAAGTCACTGGCCTTATAGGTAAAGTCTTTTAATGAAACGGTTCCACTGGTTGGTAGTTTGTCGTAGCGCTCAGCTTCTAAGTCAGAATATTTTCCTTTCGTTTGAAGATCAGCATTTACTTTTCCGGTTAATGTCATGCCATCAAGAGGAAAAATCTTAGTCATTTTTTCAATATCAATTCCGCCTTTTGCTTTCAAATCCCAGGTGTAGTCATCCAGATTTTCCAACAATAAGTCAGCCGTAAACTTTTCATTGTCCATAGTCATTGCAAGATCCTTTACTGCAATAAAGGTCTCCGCCATTTTTCCACTTGAGTTCTTAATGGTTGAATGGAACGTTAAATCTTGCAGAGGCAATGGAAACTCAGATGACTTTACATATCCATTATCCAACGACACGTTAGCATCGATTGCCGGAATAGATTTCTTTAAGCTATCGTACACACCTTTTGCGGAAAGATTGATTGCATAATTACCTTTCATATCAAGTCCGTCCATCGGGAACATTTTGCCGAGCTCAGCAAGATTAAGTTTAGCGGAAACATTAGCATCTATTTGTGTAGGATACATTTTTGTAATCAATGCGCGTGCATCAACCGGATTGTTTCCAAAGTCAAGGTGCATTTTCTTTAGATCGATAATCGTGTTGTCGATCACACCGTCTTTGTTGTCGATCAATAAATCAACATTGATGTTGTTAATGGCGGTAGGTAAGTCAGGATATTTAAACATCGCATCCTTTACTACTAGCGCTACATTGAATGCGGGCATTTGTGTGTCGCTGTACGTTCCTTTAACAAAACCGTTAAAGGCTAAATCACCTTTCGTTTCGATGTTAGAGAAACTCTCTGTATAAATTCCGGGAACGAGTGATAATAAACTCTTGAATGAATTATCAGGACTCTTAAATGAAATGTCCATGCCATAATCCTTTTCATTCATTTTAAAGAAGCCATCAAAGCCCATCGCAAAGTCGTTCAGCTTCACATTATTTTCTTTGAAGGTATACTTCGAGTATTCTTCGCTGATGGAAATAATCATATCCATTTCTACCTGTTTATTCGACAGGTAGGCTGTGCCATCATATACGGTTGTTAATGAATCAACTGTAGTGCGCGTTTTTAAATCAAAAACATCTTGTGTAAAATCTCCGTTGCCAGTGTGATTCAATCCTTTTAATGAAAGTAAAAACGGAAGTGACTTATCATCATAGGTAACAACACCATTAATAATTTCCCAATGGTCAATGCCAAACGAAAAATTAGATGGCTCTTCTGCGCTCGTCACAGTATCGGTTGATGGCATGGCAATGTCATAATTGGCTTTGCCATCGGCCAGTACTTTAACATTGATTACAGGATGGACCATGGTGATTCCTTTCAGTCGGAGTTGATCGCCAAAAAGAATGTCTTTCAGATTTACCTCAACCTCTAAATTCTCTACAGCAAAGAGCAGGTCTCCTGCAAAGGGTTCGCGGTTAACCACTCCAAGATCACCCATTTCTACAGTGATGTTTGGAAAGTTCTTGAAAACAGTGAGATTAAATTTTTCGATATCAAATACAACATCAGCATTTACAGAAGTTGCCAATTGATCATCAATTGCTTTTTTAATATCGTCTTTAAAAACTATTGGAATAATAAAGGCCGCAGCAATTATAAGAGCAAATAAGCCACCCACTACAATCAATATCCACTTCAGTGCTTTTTTCATTTGAGTTCGGTTTTTAGAAATTAGATTTCAATCCCAAAACTACGAAATGGAGCGGTGAATTATTGTGCCTTTAACGAGTGGTAATACAGGTAATCTTTAAAATAATTTAAGGAACCAATCCATCAATTTTTTAGAAAGATTGGTATACGGAGGATAAAAGGCTTTAACCGATGTAAGTCCCCGTTTTTGCTTTAAAACAGGCTTTTCGTTTGAGAAAGCTAAGAATCCAAAATGGCCATGCGATTTCCCAATGCCGCTGTTATTAACACCACCAAAAGGAAGACCATGATGCAGAAAGTGGATGCCAGAATCATTTATGCAAACTGCTCCTGCTGTGGTTTCGTGCAATATTTTCTCCTGCACTTTTTTGCTGGTAGAGTAAATGTACAGTGCAAGAGCTTTTGGTTTTGAATGAATAATGGTGATGGCGTCATCCAGATTTTTGTATGTCACTATCGGAAGAACCGGCCCAAAGATTTCTTCCTGCATTACGCGACTGTTCATCTGAACGCTCGAGAGAATCATTGGATGTATAAAATTCGTTTCTGGATTTACCTTGCCACCGAATTCTATTTTTGCTCCTGTGTTCAGTGCATCCTTTATCAATTCGTTAACACGAACAAAATGTTTTTCATTTACAATACGACAATAACTGTTCGATTCTTCAAACGAACCTTTTGCATTCGCGAAAAGCTTTTTCGTTTGTTCAATTATAGCAGAGGTAAATTTCGCGGCTACCTTTTCATCCACTAAAATATAATCAGGTGCAATACAAGTTTGTCCGTTGTTGACAAATTTGGCTACAGCGGTTCGTTCTGCCGCTTCATTGATGCGCGCGCTGTCGGTAATAATGCTGGGAGATTTACCTCCCAGCTCTAAGGTAACAGATGTTAAATTTTCAGCAGCGGCTTTCATTACTACTTTACCGATATCCGGACTTCCTGTAAAGAAAATGTGATCGAACGGAAGTTTGAGCAAACGTTGAGATACTTCGAGACCTCCTTCAAAAACAGTGGCAACTTGAGGTTCGAAAATTTCATCCACCATTTTTTTAATAAGAGATGAAACATGAGGTGTCATTTCAGATGGTTTTATAATAACACTATTGCCAGCACACAGTGCCGAAACAACTGGACCGATGCAAAGACTGAAAGGGTAGTTCCAAGGAGAAATAATTAAGCAAACCCCACGCGCTTCATATTGAATCCATGAACGAGTACCAAACATTGTTAAAGGTGCATCTACTTTTGTTGGTCTCGCCCATTGTTCCAGATTATCAGTAGCATATTTAATTTCATTGAGCACATGAAAAAGTTCTACACCATCCACTTCTACGGCTGCCTTGCGAAAGTCATTGTACATCGCTTCGTGTATGGCAGAACGATTGGTGTGAATCCAGTTCCGGAGGGTTTTAAGTCGCTCTTTTCGTTTCTGAACAGACTCCTTTCGAAGGTTCTTGAGATTGCTCTTTTGGGCTTCAAAAGTGCCTTCAATTGAATTAAAGGCCGATTTTTCCTGTACTGCTATATTCATGAAATAAAGGTATGTAAAAGCCGGGAGCTTGGCCTAATGTTACCAAATTGTTAAGTCGTTGGTTCAATGTTACCCAAATGTTAAATTTGATATCTGGGTTATTAACATTGCCATAATATGAGGCTTGGTGTATTGATCGTCTCCTTCATTTCCTTCTCTCTTCTCGCGGAAGCACAAGAGACGAATGGTAATGTTGCGGCAAGCCAAACCTTTGAGCAATATCTTTCTCTTTATTTATCTACAGATAATTCCAAAACAGTTTCTACAGCATCCATCAACAGCTTTGTAGAAAAGTTAGAATCTAAAAAACAGTCGTTTAAAAAGGAGAGCGAGTTTCTGCAATACACATTCAATCAAACGCATCGTAAGTTTTTAAAGCACTACAAGCAGTATTGCACGTTTACTGAATTGGTTGATAAAGGAACCTACAATTGTTTAACCGCGACCGGACTTTATGCGTTGTTGCTTCAACGTTTTGATATTGAGTACACCATAGTAGAAACCAACTATCATATTTTTCTATTAGCGAAAACAGAACAAGGAACTGTTTTGCTCGAGACCACCGATCCGTTAAATGGTTTCATCAGCAACAGTAGCGAGATTGAAAAAAGAATATCAGCCTATAAGCAAAACGAATTGATGACGGTAGAAAAAAACAAAACGATGTATGCTTACAATTTCAATTTATACCATGCGGTTGACCTCGATCAAATGCTTGGGTTGATGTACTACAATCTTGCAATAGAAGCTTATAATGATCAGGAAATTCAATTGTCTATTTCATACCTGGATCAGGCTACCTTACGATATCAATCTGCACGCATCGAAGAATTCTCTGCCATTATTTTGCTAACGCTACAAGCCAGTAAATTGGAGGCTTCTGTTAAAAATTCTTATCTGCAAAAAGTGAAAGCCATTCAAACTAAGAAGTTGTCTGGTTTGGCTAACGGATATTGATAGAAGAAAATGTTTTAGAAAATGTAGCGCAGTCCAACGCCACCTTGCATCCGGCTCCATCCCGGATCTTTAAAGACATCAACAAAGTATTCCAACTCCATAAAGGCTGATATCGGTAATTGAAAATAGGAGTATTCTATACCAATGACGGCTTGTGGTCCCATTGTAAATCGGGATTCAGAAATTCTACCGGGTCTATTTTCAGCATCACCCAAAAGAGGGTCGGTTTCATACAGGTAATCATAATCCAAGGCTGTTCGCTTCAACTCAAAACCAACACCCACGTAAAACTGAAGGCCTTCTGAAATCTTCCCTGCATCAATGTGATAGAGAATTTTAGTTTCTCCAACGAAGTCTGATTTTATTTTATGGGTAAGATAATTTACAGAGGCACCAGGTGAAAGCGTATCTGGTTCTTGGTATCCTTCAAATTGTTCACGGAAATATCGGTTATATAATCCGCTTGATGCTTTACCAAAGTCGACAACAAGACCCAGGTGTTTGTTGGGATA
>DAIQPD010000174.1:0-8772 GCA_036787535.1 Chryseolinea sp. | reverse complement strand
TGAGTAATAGTTGGGCACCATCTTTATAGTCAACAGCATGTTGCATGGTTTTATAGTAGGCTTCAACTGAAGTTTCAATCATGTTTCCTCTCATGTTTTTGTAAAAACCAATAGAAAACTGATCACCAATTTGCGGGCGCACATAGGTATCGCTAAGTTTCCAGATATCTGTTGGGGCAATGGCCGTAGTGTTTGAAAGCATCTGAATGTATTGACGCATGCGGTTATAGCTAAACTTAACAGATGAGCTTGGAGATAATGTATATCGAACTGAAAAGCGAGGCTCTGCCCCATGATAGCTTGAAATGGTTTGACCCTTGCCATACGAGATGGTGTCTTGAATGGTTGATTCTTGCCTCGGCACTCCTTCGGCATAAGTATAAACATCGCGTGGCCCTAAGCTTTGATAAAAAGAATAGCGAAGACCAACATAAAGAGAGAGATTAGGTGTTATCTCATAATTCTCACCAATATAAACTGCACTTTCAAGTGCTTGTTCATCTTGAATTTTATCAGGTGTAACCTCAGACTGTTCTCCAAGGGGTTTGTAATTTCCGGGTGATATATTGTAGCCAACCACATTTGCCCCGGCTGTAATAGTGTGTTTGGAATTTGGAAAATAATTAAAGTCTGCCTTTGCATTCCATTGTGAAATTGAAAAATCCAATTTTGAAGCTTGTACAGGATTTACTTCGCTTTCAACTGAATACGTGTACTTACTTACGGTTCCAGTCAACACACCATATAGTTTACTATTAAATGAATGTTTCCATTTTATAGATGCATTCTGATCGCTATAGCGGTAAAGTGTATCGGTATTTAGTTTGAACTTATCCTTACTCGCATAACCAGAAATGTAAATATTATTATCATCATCAATTTTATGACTTATGCTGGCATTCAAATCATAAAATGAAGCTGTGCTATTTGCTATTTCGTCAGCATCCAGTTGTCGGAGTATCCAATCTGAATAGGTAGATCGAGCGCCTATTAGAAATGATGTTTTATCTTTTATAATAGGACCTTCCAGTGAGAACCTTCCAGTGATCGGACTTATGCCACCCGAGCCATGAATTTTTTTCAAGTTACCTTCGCGTGAATGAACATCTAATACGGAGGATAAACGACCACCATACTCAGCATTGATTCCGCTTTTATAGAGTTCTACATTTTTTAAAACATCTGGATTGAAAGTAGAGAAGAATCCAAACAAATGTGATGGATTGTAAACAGTAGCATCGTTGTATAGAATTAAATTTTGATTGGTTGCTCCGCCTCTAACATTTAATCCTACGGTACCTTCACCCACTGACTGCACACCTGGCAGTGTTAATATAACCTTCATAATATCAGTCTCTCCCAGAGCAAGTGGAATTTGCTTCATCGTACGGATGTCTAACTTCTCCATACCCATTTGCATACCGGTTACACGAGCATCTCTTTCAGATTCAACGACAACTTCTTTTAACGGTGTAACATCCTCTTCTATTTCAATATCGAGTTTGCCATTTGCAAAGAGCATGACATGACGTTGGGTACTCTTCATCCCAATGCTTTTAATATTAAGTTCATGCTTTCCCTTTGGAAGTGTAAGGGAGAAGTAACCAAACTGATCGGTAACAGCGCCAATGGTTGGGTTCTCTACAAATACCGCTGCACCAATGATGGGTTCGCCAGATTTAGAATCACGAACTATACCGGCAATGGTAGCATTACCTTGAAGATTGTTTGTTCGTGGTCCGATATTATAAAGTTTTTCCTCCGCCTGTTTCTTTAATTTTTCTTTGTGTTCAAATTCAGAATAGTCGAAGGCAGTGCTGTTGTCTGAAGGATTTTGACTTGGATTAAAAAAACCAACAGGAAGCTCACCAAGAATTTGGCGATCTTGTGTAATGTAGATTGCATTATTATTAATAGTGTAGTAGAGTGTGGTTCCGGCAAATACTTCATCCAGAACTTTAGAAAGACGAGCATTTGAAAAGTGACCATTAATAGCCAGACTGTCGGCCCAAAGAGGGTTAAAATAGAAATGATAATCTGTCCGGGCTTCAATTTCAGTAGCAAATTGATTTAATGTCAGGTTCGTAAAATCACCCGATATTACCTGCGTATTTTGTGCCTGAGCATAAAAAGAAAAGGTTAATGAAATAAGTAGGATTAAGTAGTGTTTCTTCATTCTATTTTAATTTCCATTGTAGAATTCTGTCAGCCTGATGAGCGCTCCTTCACGATTTTCCCAAAAACGAATGTGATTCTTGCGGATAAATTGTTTCAGTTCCTTTTTTCGATCACTCAGAACCTGGATGACCGATTTTTTACTTTTGACCAGGTAGTAATTTCCATCTTTATTGATGTAGTACTTTGATTTTTCAAGAAAGCTTCGTTGCATTTGTGCAGCCGATATGGTTTCTATGAACTCCTTGTATCGTTTAGCGTAAAGGCTTGTTTTGCCTTTGTAAAGTTGATCGTAGAATCCGTAGGGTATTGTTTTCTCTTGTAGCATTACAAAGTCATGTCCGTAAATCGAAAAAAACTGAATCTTGTCTCTTACAAGTTCAATCATTATAAAAGATGAAAACTGTTCGGAAATAACCTGATCGGAATGAATGTTGTACATCAGGGATACACTATCATAGCGCTCCCCATTGTAGCCAATCGATCCTGTGATCCAATCATTGCTAATGAAGTATGGATGTTCATCTTTTAAAGGTCTATAGTCTATATAATCTCCTCCATTGTTGAGATAGACTTGCTCCTTCATTACTCGCGAATAAACATTCTTTGTATTCACAACAGAAGCAGAAATAAATGCTGTGTCGGATTGAGGTGACTGTCCAAATGTTAAATTAAAAATCAGGAGTAAGAGCAATGCAGAAATGTATTTTGCCACGGTAAGATTTAAGCGTTTGGGAAAAATAACTGTAAAACCTGAAAGTATCGATACCACTGAAATAATAAACCTTTTATAAAATCACGCTATCAATTGTTAGGAAACGAAAGAGGCTCCTGATGTTGGAGCCTCTTTCCTGATATGTCTATAATTTTCCAGATCGTGCCTACTGAAACACAGTGACTGTCTATGAATTTTTACTTTGCATACGCCACGCTACGCATCTCTCTGATCACCGTAACTTTTACTTGTCCAGGGTATTGCATATCGCGCTCAATTTTTTGAGAGATATCAAAACTCAATTGACCAGCACGTTCATCCGATGCACGTTCGGCATCTACAATAACACGCAGTTCACGACCGGCTTGAATGGCATAACATTTCTCAACACCATCAAATGTTAAACCCAGTTGTTCAAGGTCTTTCAAACGTTTGATATATTGTTCCATGACCTCACGTCTTGCTCCAGGTCTTGCTCCGCTAATAGCATCACAAGATTGAATAATAGGAGAGAGGATGTTCGTCATTTCAATTTCATCGTGGTGAGCTCCAATGGCATTACAAATAATTGGATGCTCCTTATATTTTTGAGCAAGCTCCATACCTACAATAGCATGAGGCTTTTCAAGTTCTTCCGGCCATACCTTTCCAATATCATGAAGAAGTCCGGCACGTTTTGCCTGCTTAACATTCAAACCAAGTTCAGCGGCCATGATGGCACAGAGGTTTGCTACCTCTCGTGAGTGTTGCAATAAATTCTGTCCATAACTTGAACGGAAACGCATACGCCCCACCATTCTTACAAGCTCCGGGTGAAGACCATGAATACCTAAGTCAATCACAGTACGCTCACCAATTTCTACTACTTCGTCTTCAATGTTCTTTGTTGTTTTGGCAACAATCTCTTCAATACGAGCAGGGTGAATACGTCCGTCTTGCACCAGTCTATGAAGAGAAAGTCTTGCAATCTCTCTGCGCACCGGATCGAAACCAGAAATAATAATAGCTTCTGGTGTATCATCAACAATTATTTCAACGCCTGTTGCAGCTTCTAGTGCCCTGATGTTTCTGCCTTCACGACCAATAATTTTTCCTTTTATATCATCGCTTTCGATATTGAAAATAGACACACAGTTTTCAATAGCATGTTCAGTTGCTGTCCGTTGAATGGTTTCAATCACAATCTTCTTCGCTTCTTTTGTTGCTGAAAGTTTGGCTTGCTCCATGATGTCTTTCACGTAACTAGATGCGTGCGTTTGAGCTTCGTCTTTTAAAGTTGCAACCAATTGCTCACGCGCCTCATCAGCAGTAAGTTTTGAAATACTTTCGAGCACCTGAATTTTTTGCTGATTAAACTTATCCAGATCTTCTTTGCGTTTCTTCACGCTCTCTAATTGAGCGGCAAGGTCTGTTCGGATATCATCTAACTCACCTTCCTTGCGCTTAATGGTTTCCAGTTCTTTATTTAAAGTCTGTTCGCGCTGCTTTATTTTCTGTTCGTTAGTAATGATCAGGTTTTTCTTTTTATTAGCCTCATCCTCAAATTCGGTTTTCATTTGAAGAATTTTTTCTTTGGCCTCCAAAATGCGATCCTTCTTCAGGTTCTCCGCAGAAATTTGTGCTTCTTTTAAAATGAGTTTTGATTTTGACTCTGCATCTTCTTCTTTTCTCTTCAACTTCCGTTTGGAGATCAGGGAACCAAACAGCAAACTCAGCACAATACTAGCTGCGATACTGCCCAGTATAACAATAACATATTCCGTTGACATAGGTATTATAGATTAGGGTTACCTTAAACCCCGGTTGCCGCTTTGGCTCAGAAAGAAAGAAGTGAAGAGATCAGAGTATGGATTGAGAAACCAGATGGTTGAGCTGGCTTACTTTATCAAACACGGCCTTGTCGATGACGTGGTGGGTTTCATCCGATGCGATTTTTTCAATCAAACAATCGAAGGACACCATAGCCAATAGATCTTGTTTGTCATTAATTCCAAATTGCTCTCCGTAAGATTTGATTTTTTCATTGATGAGCTTGCCGGCCATTCTTACACGCTCCTCGTCTTCTCGCTTCACCTTCATAGGGTATTCGCGGTCGGCAATTTTTATTTTTATTGAAAGGTCCTCCATCAAATAATCTTACAGGTTGCTTAACTGTTCAAGTGTGCAATACATTTGTCTATTTCACGAATGTATTCGTCCACTTTTTTCTTCAACTCCAGCGAACTTTCGTCTTCCGGGTTTAAACTATCCACAAGTTTAGTGATTTTCAATTGATTATGAAACCCAGCGAGTTGTTCATCACGGGCTTTTACTGCTGCCTTCAGTTCCAGGTTGTCAGCTTTCAGTGATTTAAGCTCTTCTTTTAAACTTTTGTGCTCATTTACGAGCACTAGAATTTTTCGCTCCAGCCCACTGAGGTTGGTTTTTAAGACTTCCTGATCCATGCAATGTTATTTACGATTTACGGCTGGTCAGATCACTTTACCTATCCTTTCACCGTCTATTAACTTCTATACTTTACTACTTGCTCCTTTTGTTAAACGTCTCCTCGTTTAATCTTTCACTATTAAGCAACTTCGGCTTACTTCCTTATCACTGCGCCCAACTGCTGTCCGAAAGCTGATATTAAATGTTCCATGGTGCTATCAATCTCTTCGTCTGTTAACGTTTTGTTTTCATCCTGCAAGGTAAAACCAAGCGCATATGCTTTTTTTCCTTGCGGGATGTTTTCGCCTTCATAAACATCGAACGCTATAATATTTTTGATTAACCGCTTCTCGGTATTTATCACCAGATTACGAATTTCATCGAAGGTAATTTGCTTGTCGAGTACGAGTGACAAGTCGCGCCTTACTTCCGGGAATTTTGTAACCTCTCGAATTACTAACTTAGGGTTTGCCGATTGGAAAAGCAAGGATGTGCTGAGCTCAGCATAAAATAATTCTTGCTTGATGCCAAAATCTTTCAATAAGGCAGTTTTTATTTTTCCAACACTCCCAATTTCTTCTTTGCCTAACTTCAGTACCGAACCATACTCAAAAAGTTGGTCGTTTAAATTTTCTTGCTTGATATTATGAATACCTGACTTAATCAACACATGTTGTATATGCTGGGCGATGTCATAGTAACTCACGGCTTGCGTTTTGCGCTGCCAGTTTTCGATTTCCTGATTACCAGTAAAGTAAATTGCTAAGCGTTCTTCTTCTTTATACTTACCCGATTCTTTGAAATAGATTTTGCCGAATTCAAAAAGTCGTAAATCCTTTTGTTTGCGATTGATGTTATGCGCGCATACCTCTAAGCCTGTAAACAAAAGAGTTTGGCGAAGAATACCTTGCTCTTCACTTAACTTATTTAGAATCTCAACAGCATCACCTTTAAATTTAAGGTTGTGCTTCAATTGATAATTATAATTGGTAAGCGAGTTTGTCCAGATCTCGAAGAATCCATTTCCGGTAAGTAATTCACCAATGGATTTTTTGAATTTATCCAGGTCTTTAACCGGGAATTCAGCCAAATAATCTGTTCGGGCGTGATCAGCAAGTTCAATATTATTGAAACCGTAGATGCGCAAAATTTCTTCAACAATATCAGCCTCTTGTGTTACATCAACACGATAGGGTGGAACACTAACGGTATAACGATCATCCTTTCTATTCACAACTTTAATATCCAGCTTTTCCAGAATGGAATGAATTTCATTTCTTGGAATCACCTTGCCAATCAACCGATTGACATTTTTGTCTTTTACTTCAATGATGGTGTTTTCAATCTTGGTTGGATAAACATCTATCACCTCAGATGAGATTGTACCTCCGGCAATTTCCTTAATTAAAAGTGCTGCGCGTTTCAATGCATAGACCGTTATGTTCGGATCGGTTCCTCTCTCAAAACGGAAAGAGGCATCTGTTTTTAATTGATGATGTAAGGATGACTTGCGAACGTAGTCTGCAGAAAAATAGGCACTCTCTAAAAATATCTTTGTTGTGTTTTGTGATACACCGGATTTTGCTCCACCAAAAACGCCAGCAATACACATACCTTCTTGTGCATTACAAATCATCAAATCGTTGGCGAGTAATTTTCTTTCTTTTTGATCTAGTGTAATGAAAGGTGTGCCCTCTGGAAGTGTTTTGACAACTACCTTTCCTCCTGTAATCTGATCTGCATCAAAGGCATGAAGCGGTTGCCCTATTTCATGACAAATGAAATTCGTGATGTCTACAATGTTATTAATCGGAGATAACCCGATGGACAATAGTCTATTCTTTAACCATTCTGGTGATTCAGCAACTTTAATTCCCGTAAGGGTAATAGCGGAGTATCGCGGACACGCTTTTGTATTTTCTATACTTACAGGAATAGTAAGATTGGTATTATCAACTTTGAAATGATCGATAGCTGGCCATTTCAATTCTCTTCCTTTAGATGCTTTAATATCACGGGCAACACCGATGTGTGATGCTGCATCAGCACGGTTTGGTGTTAAGCCAATTTCAAAAACAAAATCAGATTGTATTTTGTAGTATTCAGCAGCAGACTGACCAACAGACGCATTCTCTGGAAGAACAATTATACCGGCATGACTTTCACCTAAACCAATTTCGTCTTCTGCGCAGATCATTCCTTCAGAAGCTTCTCCGCGAATTTTTGCTGACTTGATAGTAAAGACTTCTCCTTTTGTTGGATGTATAGTTGTTCCTGGAGTGGCAACAATTACTTTTTGTCCTGCGGCAACATTTGATGCACCACAAACTATATTGAGTGGCATGTCCTGGCCAACATCGACAGTGGTGATGGAGAGTTTATCAGCATTTGGATGCTTTGTACAAGTTAGAACATGGCCAATGACTAATCCTTTTAATCTCCCTTTTACAGTTTCATGGGCTTCAACACTTTCTACTTCCAGTCCGGTAGAGGTAAGCGTTTTACCTATATCTTCAGCTGATTCAGGAATGTCAATGTATTGTTTAAGCCAATTGTACGAAATGGTCATGCGCTATAGACTGTTGAATTCAAATTTTGATCAACCAAAAGTTGCCTGAAACGACAAAATACGGTTGAGTAAAGACTTCAAAAATAAGGTGTTTAGGTGGATTGGGCTAATGTTATGGTTTAAAAAAGTTAAGGCATTTCAGAAGTGCCTAATGGTAGGTTTTCTCTCCTGCTGTTACGGCAATTTTTAACAAATTCTCTGCTGGAGGAAATGGGCAAGAGAATTCATCAGCATACGCACAGTATGGATTGTAAGCGTTGTTAAAATCTAAGGTAATGGTTTGGCTTCCCATTACTTTTGCAACATCTATATAGCGGCCGGCTCCGTAGGTTTCATCACCACTTGTTTCATCACCAAAGGCTAGAAAAAGTTTTCCTTTGGAAGGCCCCATTTCCATCATCTCTAAGATTAGAAGTTTATTGTGCAGGCCATTGAAATCAAATTCCGCGTAGGCGTATTCTATGTAACGTTCTTCTTTACCATCGCTCGTTGCAAGCACCATTACATTTTTGTCTTTAACGGGTGTGAGATCGGCTACAATTTTAAATTGAGGATTAACAGGATAATACTTTAATGCGGAAAACTCATCTCTTTTTTTACGAAATGGTGATTCATCTGAGGTCTTCATGAAATGATCTTTCTCCTCACGTTCTTTTTTTATTTTGTTTATGTAGGTGGTTTGATCCTGATTTCCCCAGAATGAATAAAAGAGGCTGACAAGAACAACCACTATGGATATGAGGAGAAGTATATTTTTTGTTTTCAAGAGGGTGAAAGTGTTTAAGTGTGTAAGTGTTGAAGTCCGGAGTTCGAAACTTTGAACTTTGAACTCGGAACGTTGAATTTTAAAACGCAGTAATTCAAGGGAGTATCAATTTTTGATTGT
>DAIQPD010000173.1:0-8800 GCA_036787535.1 Chryseolinea sp. | reverse complement strand
TCCATTCATCAATACCTTGATATGTTGTCTTTTCTGCTGAAATAAAATCACAGGGTTTTGCTCCTTGCTCTAATGCAGCAGCAAATACAAGTGGCTTAATGGTTGAACCTACCTGACGCTTCGTACTTTCTTTCACATGATCAAACTGAAAGTAATGATGGTTGATCCCTCCTACCCAAACCCGAATAGCTCCTTGTTGGGGATCCATTGCCATTACTCCTGTATTCAAAAATTTCAAATAATGTTTGATTGAATCAATCGAACTCATCTCCATTTCTTTTTCACCTTGCCAGGTAAAGACATTCATCAATGATTTTTTCTTCATCTCAGTCAAAATCTCATCATGCGATTTTCCAGTTTGCTTCAGACTTTTGTACCGATCTGATTTTTTTATGGCATCTTCCAGAGCCAGTGGTTGCTTATTCCATGGATCTGTCTTTCCCCAATGCTTTAAGAATTTGTCCTGCAACAAAGTCATCTGTTTTGTTGTAGCTACCTCTGCATAGTTCTGCAATCTTGAATCAATGGTGGTGTAAATTTTCAATCCGTCTGTATAGAGATTGAAGGGTTCACCCTTTTCATTTGTATGATTGCTACACCACTCCTGCAATTCACTCCGAATGTATTCTCTGAAATAAGGAGCAAGACCTGAATGATGGGTTACCTTATTATAACTTAATACCAATGCCAGCGCTTGCAACGAATCTGATGCTGCAGGAGATAGCTTCTCATACTTTTCCATTTGATTCAGCACAACATTTCTTCTTTCTTTTGATCGGTCAGGAAAAATTCGTGGATTGTATGAATGGGTAGCTTTTAACATTCCAATTAAAATAGCCCCCTCATCGATTGAAAGGTCACTAGTTGATTTTGAAAAGAAACGTTGTGCTGCCGATTCTATTCCGAAGGTATTATCACCAAAAGGAATTGTGTTAAGGTAAAGCGCAAGCAATGAATTCTTATCGTATACCTTCTCCAAACGCGAAGCCACAACCAACTCCCGCATCTTATTGATGAGAAGCGAAAACATCCAATACCTTTTCCTTGGATATAAATTCTTTACGAGTTGTTGTGTTACGGTACTTCCACCGCCCGATGCATCGCTCTGAAGCAAAACACTTTTTACTAAAACTCTTCCCAGACTTCGGTAGTCAATTCCGTTATGATCATAAAAGCGAACGTCTTCGGTTGACAATAAGGCATCCACAACATGCGCAGGAAGCTGATCAAATCGAATATCAGATCGCTCTTGAATAAAGTATTTTCCTAGCAAAACACTATCGGCACTATACACTTCGGAGGCCACAGGGTTCTCAACCAATTTGAGCTCTTCCTGATTAGGAACATTGCCAAGCAATCCACTTATCACCAGAAGAAATAAAAACAAGATCAAGCTAACGATTACGCCTCCGACTAATCCAACTAAAATGATCAGCTTCCTAAACCATGACTGCCTCTTAAAATAACTCAGGAATTTGTAACCGTATCCAATTACTTGATGAAAAAATCTATTAACCATGCTTACGCTTTAGTACTACAAAAACGCAAGTAAGTCTAAAAAATTTTAAAACGAAGCGAATGCCCGAGGGTTGGCACCTTTACCAGATATACTCACTATATTTTAGATCGTTATTTAAAAATATACCGTACACCAAGTCGAATGGTGTACACGTTCTCAAAGAAAATGTCAGTCACTTCATTAAACTTTTGCTCTCTCATTGGAAGGTTGGGGTTGTTATTTTGAACATCCTTTCTTTGAAGGTCATATACTTTTAAGGGAATGTTTAAATCAATGTAAATGCGATCGGTAACACGATAATCAATTCGAGGAACGATGTTAAATGAAACACCATACCGTTCGACCTTGGAGTAATATTGATTTGACATCGTTGGTTCATATTCAGTAGTCGTGAGGTAAGGATTTACTCCTAATCCAGCAATGAATTGAAATCGATTAGACAAGCTGAATACTTTCTTACTCAATTCATACCGAAATGAATATGTACTGATTGAACTTACATATCCGTCATTTTCCTCAAATTCATAATCCAATGGTAGCTTAACTTTGTAAATAGATTTCGAGAGTTCAGGAATAAAGAACTCAATCTCATGTGTAAAGTGCTTTAGTGTGTTAATGGCAACTGCAATCGAGATTCTGCTAAAGTTTAACTCTTCTGTATTCCTTGATGCATTAGTTTGAGAGTTGTAGTAGCTGACATTAAAGTAATCCGTGTTTTGATACACTGTTACCTGGAAGTTTCTCTGTGCTGAAGAGATGATGGCAACCAATAGAAGTGATGAAAGCAATAGGTATTTTTTCATGAACGGTTTTGGTTTGGGGTTAACGCCTGCCGGTAGAACGCAGGAACTTTAATGAAAAGTATACGTGGTTTGCTTAAAAGATAAATGTAAACGAAAAATAGTCCTACAATTTCTTCAAACTCAAATAATAATCGCGTTGCTTTTTAGTTAGGTGTTCAATGGCGTAGCGCAACATTGTGCGGGGCATCGTGGCGGCATACTTATCCAGAAAGCTGATCAATTTTTTAGGGTCTTTTTTCCCTGCTTCACGAACCCATCCGCCTGCAGCTTTCTGGATTAAATCGTGTTTATCATTCACTAGCAACTCTGCAATTTTAAAGGTATCATCAACCTGTCCTTGTCGGATAAAGAAATAGGTACTGACGATGGAGGTTCTGCGTTCCCATACATTTTTGGATCGTGCAAGTTTGTAAAGAATGGCTCGAGGCTGATCAAATAAATAACCCCCGACAACATAAGGAGCTGATCGATCAACAAGATCCCAGTTGTTAATTCGGTCGTGAGAATTAATGTAGAGATCAAACAATTCCTTCCTTCGGCTTGATGGAGTTTTTTTATTCCGAGCCTGAAAATCCATAATGCTGACCGCACCGACTCTTACTTCATGTACATCGTTCGCTAATAGCTTCTCTATTTCTGAGAGGGGCATGTCGATGTATTCTTTTGCCAACGCAAATACCTGTCCCATGCGTACACCCATGAATTTGTCTTCACTACCATAATCTCCTTCCTCCGATTTAAAATAGCGCTGAATCTTTTCTTTCTCACTGGCTGATTGATACGAATTCAACCTTGTAATAAATTGTTTAGCATTTACTTCACCATTAATATTCTTCGATGACTTTACGGCTGTCGTTTTTTTGACAGGAGCTGGTTTACTTTTCTTTGCCATGGAATTGGTAGCAAGGCTTCTCTTTACTTTATACAAGATAAGGAGTCTTATTTTTTTGTAAATGTTCTTGTTTCATTTTCCTTCACACGCGCCTTTACAATTTTCTTTATAATCCTTACCGGCAACTTTGAATTTGGAAGAAAATGAAGTGTCGCACCGGAAATAGTTAAAGACTCAAGTTCTTTCTTTAAGCTCTTCATTAAAGTCGGGCTCATGGTATAGAGGCTACAATACTTCTTATTCGCTCCAATACCAACCAATATGTAATGAAGTTTGAAGCTGGGCACCTGGTAACTAATTAATTCTTCAGCCTTTGGCACAACGGATTTTATGATGGACCGCAGTTCCTCCAAAGTAGCTCTGAACGTTTCTGGCTGCATGGCAATGTAATCATCAATGCTGAGGGGTGTTCTTGAATTTGCTCGTGACATTGTAGTTCATTTTAATTTCCATCGTAAGCCTTTTTCAAAACATCAATTTCAATCTTCGACATTTTCAGCATGGCTATCATTACCCGGCTTGATTTCGCTGCATCTTTATCCGACATGAGTTCACTTAAAATTGTTGGTACAATCTGCCACGACAAACCAAATTTATCTTTCAACCAACCGCATTGTGATTCCTGCCCACCTTCAGAAAGTTTGTTCCAAAACATATCTACCTCTTCCTGACTGGTGCAATTCACTACAAAAGAAATTGCTTCTGTAAATTTAAACCTCGGACCACCGTTCAAAGCGATGAACTCTTGCCCTTCTAATTGAAAACTGGCGGTCATTAATGTTCCTTTTGGGCCAGGACCTGCATCACCATAACGCGCAACCTTTGTGATCTTTGCACTTTTAAATATAGAGGTATAGAAATTCATGGCTTCTTCAGCATTGCCATCGAACCACAGGAAGGGTGTAATTTTTTGCATATCATTTTGAATTTAGATTTTTATGGTGTTTGTGTAAATCTAAAAACCCATTAGCGGAATTGTGACGGTTAAAAACGACAAAGTATAGGGTTAATCACGACATTGCACTACTATTTTTAACCTTCGATTTCATTCATCAATTCAGAGATAATTCTAATCAACTCTTTCTTGCTTGATTTTACCTCCTTCATATTTTGAAAGTAAGTCAGTCTTCGGTCTTTGTATTCGCCTTCAAGTAGTGGTGATTTAATTTTCACGATAAAGGGATGATGAAAGACGAGAAGCAGCTTATCGCCATTGGGTGAATTGGGTCGTGCCGGACCAAATGTTACCATATCCTGTTGGAAGTAGTAACTTGGAGCATTCCATTTTATTCGTTCACCAATTCGGCTATCGACCCCTTTAATTATCTTTCGCACCTCCTCCATTTCTTTTTTCAATGGATGCTTTAAAGCACTCATGTAATCGGCTACTTGCTCTTCATCCGAAGGTTTCTTAGAATTCTTTTTAGGAGACTCTGTTACAATCTTTTTTGCGGCCATACACTTTGTTTATAAAATGAAGAATAAAAAAAGGGAGAATACTTTTACTTGTTCTAAGGTAAGATCTGAAATGGAGGTTTACAATAAAAGTGCTTGAAGTAAATAGATTAATAGGGTGAACCAGATTTCTAAAAGAATTAAATGACAATCATTATTTTTACGTTCTGACTCAGCCAACGTGAAACCTGTACTTATCCTCCTCCTGACCATATCAAGTTTATTTCACTGCGGGGCTCAATCATCTGTTACACTATCTTTCAATTCTAACCAGTTGATACATCCTCCCATCGATGCCGATAGCAACTACATTATGCGTTATGCAAAACAAAATGATATTCGCGTTCTATATGGAGCTGAAGGTACAAGTTTGGCTTTTGGTTCGAAGAAGGAAGGAAATCATATCAACACATCACTCTATAATAATGTGAACGATTTGATTGGCGTTGGACTTACCTACAAAATTCTGGATGTCGATCTTAGTTTCTCTTTGCCAAAAACAAGATTGATGGAGGAAGACCGTGAAAATTTAAAATTGTTCAGGCTCGCAACAAGCTATACAGGTAGAAAAATTGCCATTCGTGGATATTTAACAAAGAGTACCGGGATGGTATCTTCTGATGAAAATGGAGCGTTTGAATCTCAACCCGATGTGGAAATGATTAAAGTTGCAACGCAGATTACCTATAACTTCAACGAAACAAAATACTCCTATCGTGCAGCAAATTTTCAAAATGAATTTCAAAAGAAAACGGCTGGAGCATTCTTGCTTCGTTGTGAACCATCGTATCGGTTTTTAGAAGCACCCACTAAACTGGTTTCCGCCAGTAGAGATTTAGTCGCTACCTATGGCGATCAGGCTGGACTTCAGTATATCAGTGCTCCCGGATTATTGTTAATGCCTGGATACGGAATTAATGTTGCTCTACTACAAGGAAAAATATTTATCTCCCCGATCATTATGGCTGGGCCAGGATTTGCAGTGAACACATATCGAAGTGATGCCGGAAAAAAAACAATTTTGAATTACGAATGGTCCGCAACCGGCTCCCTTAACCTGGGATACAATAGTGCTAAGATGTATGTAACTGCACGGGTCGCATACGATCTTTATTATACCGCACTTAATCCATCTTACCTCACCACCACTGATTTAAAAATTACCTTAACGGTTGGTTATCGTTTTTCAAATCTTGAAAACTTTATCCCTACTTCATTTTCAGGAAAATAAATCACGCAACAATAGTTTTCCTATTAGTTCCCTTTGAATTTGCATTAAGCACAAGTGCTGCGCAGACAATAATAATATTTTTTACTATGTATTGCCCCACTAACGTAAACACAAATGGTGGTGATGTAAAGGAGATGTCGGCAAAACAAAATAGGGGAACGAAAGTGCAGAGCAAATGGAGTATCAGCATAAAGTAGATTGCCTTATTCCATTTGCTCAGTATTAAAAAGAAACCCAATATCGTTTCCCAGAGCGCAAGAAGAAGAATGGTTACATTGCTGGACAGAAGGCCAAAGGTTATCAGATCAATGGTGTCTTTTGCCAACTGATCGGCAGGGCTGAGTTTGGGGAAAAATTTCAACGCACCAAACCAAACATACACGATACCGATGCTTATCTTCAACAGATCGAAAACATGATTATTAATCCATGCATTGACTTTATTGTTCATACTTCTTCACATTAGGAAGAGGTAAATCTAAAATTAAGTCGATCGTATAAAAATGATTAATGTCAGCTTCTCAGAATTACTCTTCCTTGGAATTGAGAAAAACCATTTGTCCATAGTGACCTGATAAATGGTTTGTTCGGTTCAATACCAGATTCAATTTATTGCGATGCGGTTCTTTTTTAAAATCTTCCTCTGAAACGGCACTGTGTTTTTTAAACCAATCTTCTGAATTCATTTTCAAAAAGTGAGAATACAGTTTTTCATTTACCTGTTTCCAGTTTTCTCTTATTAGCGTGATGGAGGGTTTTTCTATTCCTGATTTATCTGGATTCTTGATAAAAATATTTTCCCACTCAGGAAATAACTTCTCTCCAAAACCCAACAGAGGAAGCATGGCATCATGAACTGCTGCAAGATGTCCCACCAAATAAACGCCACTGTTCCGACCCGGAGAAACTTCATTTTGCAATTGCTCGTCTGTTAGAGCATCTACCAATTTATTTGTTCTGCTGATGTATACATTCCACAGATCAAGCGTCATTTTAATAAAGAGATCATTTTGTGTTTGCATGGCATTTAAAGGTTGTTTGGTATATTTCTGAGTATGCTAACATAGCGTTTGAAAGATAGTTCAATTCCAAGTCTGCTTTTACTTTAGAATCTATTTATCTTATTTCTCAGCAAGCTAAAAATAGTAATTACCTTACCATTCGAAGACGCAACAATATGATCAAGACATTCCAAATCATCGTGCTTACTCTAATTTTAAGCTCATCTTTAAATGCTCAAAGCCAGGAAATCAACTTTAATGTAATTGCATTTTATACTGCAAAAAATGATGCAGCGCACATTAGCTATGTCCATGAAGCAAATCGTTGGTTCGCATCTCTTGCCGAGAAACACCATTTCAAATATGATTCAACAAACAATTGGGATAATCTCAACACCACATTTCTTAAACGCTATCAGGTTGTGATTTTCTTAGATACTCGTCCGGAATCTGATCAACAGCGAAAAGCATTTCAAAACTACATGGATCATGGTGGCGCTTGGATGGGATTTCATTTTACCGGATTTGCACTAACCCCTTCCACTTATCCACAAAACTGGGATTGGTATCACAATGAATTCTTAGGATCAGGTTCGTACGCCAGCAATACCTGGCGACCGACATCCGCAGTATTGCGTATAGAAGATTCTAAACATTCATCGACTAAAAATTTACCTCAAACATTTCGTTCTGCACCAAACGAATGGTACCGATGGACAAACGATTTGCGCAAAAATCCAAACATAAAAATTTTAGCTTCCATTGACTCAACCAGTTTTCCGCTTGGTACCGGACCGAAGCCGCACGAAATATGGTATGAAGGATACTACCCTGTAGTTTGGACAAATACAAAATATCGTATGATTTATTTTAACATGGGTCATAATGATATGGACTATGAAAATAAAACCAATAAAGCATTATCATCTTCTTTCAGCAGCGAAGATCAAAATACCTTTATAACAAATGCATTGCTTTGGTTGGGAAATAAATAGTTCGCCTGAGAATACGGATTAGCTGACATTACGAAAAATTTCAATTTTACCACAGAGAAATCACAGATTAAATACACAAAGAGAAGACACAGAGGTATTTCTTCGTGCAATCTCAGTGGGCTGTTTCTTTGTGTACTCTGTGGTGAAAGACGGATTGCATAAGTTCAGCTGATCAACAAGCATTCAAAATCAGAAATTAAAATTTTGGAACAAAAAAAGCCTCGGGAACCACCCCGAGGCTTCAAACCAAACCCCTCAACCAACTGCACTTATCCTTAAACCAATTCTATAACACCATTAGTGTCCTGAAGGTTCTCAAAAACAAAATCAGTTTCATTTTTTAAGTCAATAAATATTACACCTTGTTTATGCACCTTTCCAGACAATATCTGCTTGGAAAGCTCGTTTAGTATTTCTCGCTGCATAATTCGCTTTAGCGGTCTCGCGCCAAACTGTGGATCAAAGCCAAGTTTCGCTAAACGATTACGCGCTTCATCCGAAATTTCAATACGAATTCCGGCTTCTTCCAGTCGCTTGCGAATTAAATCCACTTGTATATCCACAATCTTGCGAATATGTTTTCTGCTCAGCGGACTGAACATGATGATTTCATCAATTCGGTTTACAAATTCTGGCCGAACGGTTTTGCGCAACAAACTCATCACTTCATCTTTTGTACCTTCCAGCACTTCGAAATAATTCTCGCCCGTAATTTTTCCAAAGTTTTCCTGAATGATGTCCGAACCAATGTTGGTGGTCATGATAATGATTGTGTTTTTAAAATTCGCAACACGGCCTTTGTTATCGGTTAACCTTCCTTCATCAAGCACTTGCAACAGAATATTAAACACATCCGGATGCGCTTTTTCGATTTCATCCAACAGAATAACAGAGTATGGTTTTC